>DASVVI010000024.1:0-26737 GCA_036386635.1 Longimicrobium sp. | reverse complement strand
ACGTACTCGTCCAGCGTCTCCGGAAAGAGCACCTGCTGCTCTCGGTCCACTCCGGCGATGTAGCCCATGTTCGCTCCGCTCCAAGCCCCATTCTCTACCCCAGCACAATTTACACGCCGTACCGTGTTTTCACACGGGCTCAAACTGCTGGGGGAGGGGCCTTTCCGTGCATCGGTGCCGTACTTCCTACTTTGTCACCGCGCCGACCTCCACAGCGCCCGAGACCGCTTCAGCGGTCTTCGCGTGGTTCCAGCCGGGGGATTTATCCCCCGGTGCTGTTCATCCCCCGGTGCCGTTCATCCCCCGGGGTCCCGCCCCGCAACCTGCGAAGGCAGGTTTCCCGCCGTTGTTGCAGCGGTTTCAACCGCCGGCCGAACCAGGCACCCTAACTGAGCCGCACCCGCCGCAGCCGCAGGCTGTTCGCCACCACGCTCACCGAGCTGAACGCCATCGCGGCGCTCGCCAGGATGGGCGACAGAAGCAGCCCGAACGCGGGGTACAGCACGCCCGCCGCCACCGGGATCCCCACGACGTTGTAGATGAAGGCCCAGAACAGGTTCTGCTTCATCGTGCGCATCGTGCGGCGCGAGAGGTGGATGGCGGCGGCGACGCCGTCGAGGTCGCCGCGCATCAGCACCACGTCCGCGGCCTCGGCGGCGATGTCCGTGCCGGTGCCGATGGCGATTCCCACGTCGGCGCGGGCCAGGGCGGGCGCGTCGTTGATGCCATCGCCTACCATCGCCACCACCCTGCCGGCGCCCTGCAGCCGCTCGATCTCGGCCACCTTCCCCTCCGGCAGCACCTCGGCCACCACCCGGTCGATCCCCGCCTCGCGCGCGACCGCCTCGGCCGTATGGCGGTTGTCGCCGGTCAGCATCACCACCTCGAGGCCCATGGCGTGGAGCCGCCGCACCGCCGCGCGCGAGCTCTCCTTGATGGGATCGGAGACGGCTACCAGCCCCGCCAGCCGCCCGTCGACCGCCACGAACATCGGCGTCTTCCCCTCGGCGGCGAGCCGCGCGGCGTCGGGCTGGAGGGGGTCGATGACGATGGAGTAGTCGGACATCAGCAGCGCGTTCCCCACTGCGACCGCCCTCCCCTCCACCACCCCGACCGCGCCGCGCCCCGTCACCGATTCGAACGCATCCGGCGCGGCGAGCGCGAGGCCCGCATCCTTTGCGCGCGTCACGATAGCGTCCGCCAGCGGGTGCTCCGAGCGGGTCTCCAGCGATGCGACCAGGCGGAGCAGCTCGTCCTCCGATGCCACCACGCCGCCCACCGCCAGCGCCAGCTCGGTGACGGTGGGGCGGCCCTCGGTGACGGTGCCCGTCTTGTCCAGCACGACGGTGTTCAGGTCGCCGGCGCGCTGGAGCGCCTCGCCGCCCTTGATCAGCACGCCATACTCGGCGCCCTTGCCCGTACTCACCATCACCGCGGTGGGCACGGCGAGGCCCATGGCGCAGGGGCAGGCGATGATCAGCACTGCCACCGCCGCAGCAAAGGCGCGCACCCCTGGCGCCACGTCCGCCACCACGAACCACGCCACAAACGTGGCGATGGCGATGGACAAGACGACCGGTACGAAGACGGCGCTGATGCGGTCCGCCAGGCGCTGGATGGGCGCGCGCGAGCCCTGCGCGTCGCGCATCAGCTTGACGATGCGCGCCAGCACGCTGTCCGCGCCGAGGGTGGTGGCGCGATACTGGAAGGCGCCCGTACGGTTGATGGTGCCGCCGATCACCCGGTCGCCCGCGCCCTTTTGCACCGGCATCGACTCGCCGGTGAGCATCGACTCGTCCACCGCGCTCCCCCCGGACACGACCTCGCCGTCCACGGGAATGCGCTCGCCGGGGCGCACGACCACCGCGTCGCCGTGCCGCACATCCTCGACGGGGACGTCGATCTCGGCGCCGTCGCGCAGGACGCGCGCGGTCTTGGGCTGGAGCTCGGCGAGGGCGCGCAGGGCGGCGGAGGTCTGGCGCTTGGCGCGGGCCTCCATCGCGTTGCCGGCCAGGATCAGGGCGATGATGAACACCACCGCCTCGTAGTACACGTCCGGCTGCACGCCGCGGCTCAAGAAGAAGCCGGGCGCCACCGTCGCGGCCACAGAGTACACGAACGCCGCGCCCGTCCCCACCGCGACGAGCGTGTTCATGTCCGCGGAATGGTGGCGGAAGGCGGCCCAGGCGCGCGTGTAGAAGTGCCGCCCCGCCCACGCCATCACCGCTACGGTGGCCACGAGCAGCCCCCACGCCAGCACCGCGCGCGGGATCGCGTAAAGCCACGGAAGCGCGGATCGCAGTGGGGGGCTCAGCCACTCCATCGCCCAGCGCATGAAGGGATCGACGGTGGCGCCGTGCCCGCTCTCCCCCACCGCCATCAGCGGCATGGCGACGAGCATCGAGAGCATCGCCACGGCGAAGCTGACACCGGCCTTCAACCGCAGCTCGCGGAACTCCTCGTCGTGCGCGCGGTCCTGCGCCTCCTGCTCGTCGAAAGCGGAGCGATCCGGATGCGCCAGCTCGGCACCATACCCGGTCGCCCGGATGGCATCCACCAGCGCGTCCGCCGAAGTTGAGGCGGGATCGAAGTCGACCGTCGCGTTGCGGAGCATCAGGTTTACGGCGGCCTGCTGCACCCCCGGCTGCTTCTCCAGCGCCCGCTGCACGCGGCCGGAGCACGCAGCGCACGTCATCCCGCTCACGGGGATGGTCACCTTTTCGCGCGCGGTCTCCCGCTCCGGCGATACATGGGTGTGCATCTCACCCCTCCTGTTCTTCCACCGTGATACGCCCGCGGAGCATCCCCATCCCGCAGGTGAACTCGTAGCTCCCGGCGCGCTCGGGCATGAACTCGACGGGCGTCTGCTGGTTGGCGGGAAGGAAGCGCCTGATCCCGAAGTCGGGAATCACCACCTCTTCCGAGCACCCTGACGTCTCCTGCCGGTCGAAGAGGAGCCGCACGGGCGCGCCCGCCTTCACCCGCACGTGCGCCGGCGAGTAGCCGCCCTGCACCACCACCGTCACCTCCTGCCTTCCGCCCGCCACCGCCCCGACCGCCGCGTGCGCGGGCGAGCGCCCCGCTACGAAGAAGTACCAGTTGACCCACGCGATGGCGCCCGCGCCGCCGAAGATCACCGCCCATTCGCTGGCATCCATGATCACCTCCCGGCCACGCGGGCCTGGTATCCTTCTTCCTCGATCGCCGCGCCGATCCGCTCTGGACTCGCCACCGCCGGATCATACTCCACGGTCGCGCTCCCGAGCTTTACTTCCTCGACCTTCACGCCATCTATGCCGCCGAGCGCCTGCCCCACCGCCCTCACGCAGTGCCCGCAGCTCATCCCTCCGATCTCGATCGTCACCCGTTCCATCGTTCCCTCCCATTCGATGTAGATACCCCCTGCCGGTATATATTTAAGTACCCCCACCCCCTATGTCAAGTGGGCGGTACAGCTGCCACCCTCTTCCGCAGACCGCTGCGGGAGGCGGAGAGGCGGCGGGCACGGGCAGCCACGCGGGGCTGCCCCTACGAGGGATCGTGGTGCGTAGCGGCCGGCGGGGCGGCGTCAGGCACGGGCGCGATCAATCGCGCGGTCCACAACGGGCGGAATCACGCAAATGCCCCTCTCCCAGCAGTTTGGGAGAGGGGCAGCGAGGAACGAGCGGGGTGAGGGCCCTTCGCCCCTCCCCCAGGTAGTTTTGGGGGAGGGGCCGCGAGGAACGAGCGGGGGTGGGGGCCCTTTACGGAAGCTTGACGAACGGCGACAGGAAGGCGCGCGCTTCCGGCGTGTCCAGACGCCAGTCCCAGGTGGTCGCGCGGCAGTTGTAGTCGCCGGTGGTGACGGTGGCGACGATCGTGGTGGGGTCGCCGTCGATGAACTTGGGGCCGCCCGAGTCGCCGTAGCAGTCGCCGCCCTCGCCCGTGGCGCTGGTGTTCATCAGCAGGCCCAGCCAGGTCGGCTGCAGGCCCATGAACTCGGACCGCGAGTAGTTGCGCTTGCCGTCGAACGAGAAGCCCGGAACGCCCGTGCGCGTGGCCGACGTGCCGTACCCCACGTTCACGAAGAGCTGCTTGCTCAGGCTGCCCTTCGCCGCCAGCGCGTCCAGGTAGCCGGCGGTGGGGAGCTTGAGCGGCGTCATCCCGCGGGTGGCGGCGGCGGGCAGAAAGATCACCGCCAGGTCGTGCAGGTTCGCCTGGTCGTGCCCGTACTGGGGGTCGGCCTTGAAGCCGGTCGCGGCGATGGCGCGGAAGCCCTTGCCGAACAGGTCCGGCGAGAACGACACGTAGAACTGCGAACCGGGCGGCGTGTACGGCGTGATGACGCAGTGCGCCGCCGTCACGAAAACCGTGGGCGACACCAGGCTGCCGGTGCACCACTGGTCGTTGCCGTCCACGCCGTTGCCGTTGTAGTCGAAGAGGAGCGCGCCCACCGATGGATAAGCGTTCCCCGTGGGCGCGCCGTTTACGATGCGGCTGGACCCGGCGGAGGGCGCGAGCGGCGCGTCGCTGCCGGAGCAGGCGGCCAGCGAGAGCGCGGCGAGGGTGGACAGGACTGCGAGGTGGCGCATGAAGGTTCTCCGGGACTCGGAACGGGGGAGGGGCGCGCCGGCCCGGGCGGGACGGCACGTACACGTTCGATTCACCGCCCCCGCACGCGGGACTCCCGAGGGGCCTGAACCGACACGATTCGAAAGATGGCGGGACGCCGCCGTTACTACAAGGGTTTCTTCTCCGCGATCCGCCACGCGTGCGGGGCTCTCGTGCACGAGCCCGCGATTCCTTACCGCTTCCTTACCATCCAACAACCTGCGAGCCGCGCACGCCGGTTACCCTTCTACTCACGGGCGCCGCCCGTCTCGGAACACCCCATCCAACCGCGGTAACCATGAGCCTCATCAGACGTGCAGCACCCATCCTCGCCCTTTTCGCCGCGGCCTCGCCCCTGATGGCGCAGACGCCCGCGGACCCGCTTGCCGCGGCGAAGTACGTGTCGGCGCGCTACGAGCTGTACGCCCCCACGCAGCAGGACGTCGACGCGGCGCGACCCTACGTGGAGCGCGCCATCGAAGAATTCGGCCGCGCGTTCGGAGAGGCCGCGCCGAAGCTGGCGGTGGTCCTGTTCCCCTCCAACGCGGAGCTCGGGGCCTTCGACGACGCCCCGCTCGCGCGGCGCGGGCTCGCGACGCGCAGAATGCTGACGGAGCAGGGGTCGGCCCAGCGCTCCTCGGACTTCGTGGGGACGATGCCGCTGGGCGTGGTACTGGGCTCGATGCAGGGGGGCGCGGGGGTCCGGGTAGCCGGCGTCCTGCAGGGCCCCACCCCGGGAGTGGGGCTGGAGCCGGGGGACGTCATCCGGAGCATGAACGGCGCCGCGGTCGCCACGCTGGACGAGCTCGCGGGCCTGCTGGATGGGCTGGCCGTGGGCGCGCCGGTGACGATGGAGGTAAACCGGCGCGGGGCGATGGTGCCGGTGGCGTTCGCGAAGCCCGCGGGCCTCAGCCTGCGGCGCGGGCTCGCGACCCTCGCCCAGCAGCAGGAGCAACGGCCGCGCTCGGGGTGGGGAGCGACTCTCACGCACGAGACAGCGCACATCCTGCTGGATGCGTACGTGCGGGCCAAGCTGGGCCCACTCCCGGCGGGCAAGCCGCGCGTCCCCGCGTGGCTGCACGAGGCGGTGGCGCAGCTCGTGGAGCTTCCCACGGCCGAGGCCCGTGCGCCCCGCCGGGAGATGGCGCGGCAGCTCCTCGCCTCGCACACGCCGCTGGCGGAGCTGTTCACGATGGACCACCCCATGAACGCGCTGGTGGGCGGGGCACAGGGCGCGGTGCCAGGGGGCGGGAGCGCGCCCCGCCCGAGCGGGATCACCTCCATCGCGCTCCCCAGGGGCTCCAGCGGCCGGCTGGCAAGCTTCTATCCCCAGGCCCTGTCGGTGCTGGAGTTCCTGATCGCCCGGGCCGGGCCCGAGATCGTTCCGCGGCTCGCCCTGGGGCTGGCGGGCGGAAAAACGGTCGGGCAGGTGCTCGCCGAAGCGAAGGCGCCGCTTCCCACGGACCCGGCGGCGCTGGACCGGGAGTGGGCCGCGTGGGTGGCGGCTCAGGCGCCGGCGGCGCAGTAAACGGCGCGCCGCCCGCGAATCCTTACCCCTTCCTTACAATCCAACAACCTGCGAGCCCGGCACGCCGGTTACCCTTCTACTCACGGGCGCCGGCCCGTTTCGGACCACCCCATCCACTCGCGGGAACCATGAGCCTCATCAAGCGTGTAGCACCCGTCCTCGCCCTTGTCGCCGCGGCCTCGCCCCTGATGGCGCAGACGCCCGCACCGGATCCGCTTTCCGCGGCGAAGCACGTAACTGAGCGCTACGAGCTGTACGCCCCCACGCAGCAGGACGTCGACCGGGCGCGGCCCTACGTGGAGCGCGCCATCGCAGGCTTCGGCCGCGCCTTCGGCGAGCCGGCGCCCAGGGTGGCGGTGGTCCTGTTCGACTCCAACCCGGTGCTCGCCGCCTTCGACGAGGCCCCGCTCGCCCGCCGCGGGCTGGCGACGCGCAAATGGCTCACGGAGCAGGCGTCGGCCCAGCGCTTCACGGACCTGGTGGCGGCGATGCAGCTGGGGGTGGTGGTGGGCTCTGCCCCCGGGGGCGCGGGGGTCCGGGTAGTCGCCGGCCTCCCCGGCGACGCGGCGGGAGTGGGACTGCAGCCGGGGGACGTCATCAAGCGCCTGAACGGCACGGCGGTGGCCACGCTCGGCGAGTTCGCGGGCCGGTTCGATGCACTGGCCGTGGGCGCCCAGGCGAAGCTGGACGTGGACCGGGGCGGCACCGTGGTACAGGTGGAGTTCGCGAAGTACACGGCGAGCAGCCTGGGGCGCTTGGCCGGTCCCGACCAGGGGAACAGGAGCGCAGCGCGTTCGGCGTACGGCGACGTCCTCACGCATGAGACCGCGCACACCCTGCTGGACGCGTATGTGCAGTCCAGGCTGGGCACGCCCCCCCGCGGCGACGTCGGGCGCGTCCCCGCGTGGCTGCACGAGGCGGTGGCGCAGTTCGTGGAGTTTCCCACGGCCGAGGCACGTGCGCCCCGCCGGGAGACGGCGCGGCAGCTCCTCGGCTCGCACACGCCGCTCGCGGAGTTGTTCACCATGCAGCACCCCGTGGCGGGGCTGCTGGCGGGGCCGGGCGGGAGCGTGCGTCCGGGGCCGGGAGGGAACTCGGTAATAGTCCGCCCCGGCGCGGCGCCGGCCGCGGGCACCTCCATAATGCTCCCCGCGGGCTCGGCGGCGCCGGGAGGGAGCGCGCCGCAGTCGGACGGGATCATCTCCATCGCGGCCCCCGCCGGGGCCTCCGCGGGGTTCTATCCCCAGGCGCTCTCGGTGCTGGAGTTCCTGATCGCCAGGGCCGGACCCGAAATCCTTCCGCGGCTCGCCGTGGGGCTGGCGAGCGGAAAGACGGTCGGGCAGGTGCTCGCCGAAGCGAAGGCGCCCCTGCCCACCGAGCCGGCGGCGCTGGACCGGGAGTGGGCCGCGTGGGTGGCGGCCCAGGCCCCCGCGGCGCAGTGACCCGCGCGCGGGGGAGGCCACACGGCGGCTTCCCCCGCGCGAGCACCATCACAATCCAGGCACCCTATCCATGATCCGGGAGCAGGTGGCACGCGCACTGGGCGCGCATCGTTGGAGCGGGCGGGGGCGGGCGTGGATCACGCTCGCCCTTCCCGCCGTGGCTCTCCTGCTGACCTTCGTCCTCCTCTACCAGACCGCGCACACGGCGGCCTCCAATCGCCGCATCACCCGGGAAGCGCTCCGCAACCACGCCTCCGTGGCCGCGTGGGAGCTGTCGCGGCACGCCGACCACCAGCTCCTGATCCCGGTGATGGGCGGCTTCCTGGGCGCTCAGCTCTCCTCGCCCGCGGGGCTGGCGGGGCTCACCCCCCGGGACCTCGCCCACAGCTTCCGCTACCCGCCGTGCCGCTGCCTGGGCGGCGTGCGCTCCGCCTTCCGGGTGGATCTGCGGAACGGCACCACGACCTTTCACCACCTGGTGCCGGCCGCGGACTCCGCGCTCGCGTGGGTGGCGGACAGCGTGCGGGCGCGCGCCCGCCCGCCCCTGGTGAAGCTGCCGGCCGGCGGCTTCGTCGTCCGCTCGCGGCGCGGCGCGCTGCCCCCCGCCGAAGGACGCACCGCCATCATGGTCCAGGAGGGGGCGGCGGGGACGCCGGCGTCGCTCCGCGCCTTCACCTCGGAAGCGTACGGGATGGCCGTCGGCACGCGCAGCGGCAAGGCTTCGCTGGTGCTGTACGCGCTGGTGAACGACAGCGCCGGGCGCCCCGTGGCCGCGCTGGGCGTGGAGACCGAGCCGGCGGCCTTCCTGGGGCCCGTCTTCACGGAGCTGCTGCGCGAGGTTCGCCTCCTTCCGCCCACGGTGGCGAGGGGGGTGCCGAACGACTCCATCCTCGCGTTCGGCGTCATGGCGGCGGACGGGCGGCCGCTGTACGCTTCCGCGCGCCTTCCGGAAGTGGTGGGCGCCCGCTCGGCCCTGGCGCCGCAGCTGGGGGAAATGGGGATCGTGGCGGGCGTGCGCCCGTCGCAGGCGGGGCGGCTGGTGGCCGGAACCGTTCCGGCATCGCGCGTGTCGCTGCAGATCGGGATGGCGGTGCTGGCGGCGGCGCTCTTCGCGGCGGGGCTGGTGCTCCTGCGGCGCGAGCGGGAGCTTTACGAGATGCGGGCCGGCTTCGTGACCGGCGTCTCGCACGAGCTCCGCACCCCGCTGGCCCAGATCCGCCTCTTCGCCGAGATCCTCGCCTCCGGCGACGAGGCGGACGCGCGGGAGCGGCGCCACTTCGCGGGGATCGTGGCGGAGGAAGCGCAGCGCCTCACCCACTTCGTGGAAACGCTGCTCGCCTTCGCCCGCCCCGCCGGCGCGCGCGGAGCCCAGGCGGTGCCGGTGGAGCTGGGGGTGGAGGTGGAGCGCGCCATCGACGTGATCCGCCCCCTCTGCGAGCGCGCGGGAACGGAGCCCCGCTTCCGGCGCGATGAAGAGGTATGGGCCCTGGCGGACCCCCTGGCGCTGAGGCACATCCTGCTGAACCTGATCGACAACGCCGCCAAGTACGGGCCGCGCGGGCAGACCGTCACCCTGCACACCTTCCGCTGCGGCGAGCGCGCGTGCATCGCCGTGGACGACGAGGGGAGCGGCGTACCGGACGCGGAGCGGGAGCGCATCTTCAAGCCCTTCCACCGCATGCCGCGCCACGCGGAGGGGCAGACCGGCGGCAGCGGAATCGGGCTGGCGGTTGCGCGAGAGATGGCGCACCAGCAGCGCGGCTCAGTGCGCGTGGAGAGCGCGCCCGGCGGCGGCGCGCGCTTCGTGGTGGAGCTTCCGCTCGACCCCGCCCCCCGCGCGCCTTCCCGCGCGGCGCCCAGGCGGGAGACCGTCGCGCCATGAGCCGCATCCTGGTGGTGGAAGACAGCGCCAACATGCGCCTGGGGCTCCGCCGCATCCTGGAGCTCGAGGGGCACGAGGTGGTGGAGGCCGAAGACGGGCCTTCGGGGCTGGAGCTGGGCCGCACCTGCGGCGCCGACCTGATCGTGCTGGACCTGATGCTTCCCGGATTCGGAGGGCACCGCATCCTCCGCACCCTGCGCGAGGAAGGGTCCGCCGTCCCGGTGCTGATCCTGACCGCCCAGGGCGAGGAGATGGAAAAGGTGCAGGGGCTGCAGCTGGGCGCGGACGACTACGTCACCAAGCCCTTTGGACGCCACGAGCTGGCCGCGCGGGTGGCGGCGCTCCTGCGGCGTGCCCAGCGCGACGCGCGCCCCGCGGAGCCGGCCCGGCGCGCGGCGCCCGAGCGCTTCGGGCGCGTGGAGCTGCGCCGCAACGCACGCGCCGTCACCTGCGACGGAGCCCCCGTCGACCTGGCCCCCCGGGAGTACGACCTCCTCATCGCCCTGATGGACCGCGGCGGGGCCGTCGCCACCCGGCTGGAGCTGTTGCGGGAGGTGTGGGGGCACTCCGCGGCCGTGCTCACGCGCACGGTGGACTACCACGTGGCGGAGCTGCGCCGCAAGCTGGAGGAGGATCCCGCCCGGCCTCGCCACATCGTCACCGTGCGCAAGGCCGGGTACCGCTTCGAACGATAGCCGGCGCCGCCCTACCGCCCCGGCACCGGGTACACGGCGATGCTCTCGTGCCCCTCGCGGTCCACCGCCACCACGCCGAAGAAGTAGTTGTCGATGATGACGTTCTCCAGCGTCGCCTCTGTGACGTTGCCCACCCAGCGGGAGCGCGTCCAGGTGGCCTCCGTGGGCTCGCGCCAGTACACGCGGTAGCCCGCCAGGTCCGCCGCGTCCACCGCCTTCCAGCGCAGCACCGTGTTGGGTGACACGCCGCCCGCGATCGTCACCGAGTCGGGCGCCGCGGGGGCCCACGCGAGCGACGCGAGCGAGGCGGCGTTGAGCGCGGTCATCTTCGCCACGTACGGGTAGTCCACCATGTCCGGCGTGTCGCCGTAGCGGATGCCGTTCTCCACGCGGACGTTCTGGTGCTGCCGCGTGTAGTCCTCGAACGTCTCGGTGATGCGCACGGCGGGGTAGCCGGCCAGGAAGAAGGGCGTGTGGTCGCCGCCGCGGCCGAAGCGGTCCAGGCGGTAGATCATCTGCACGTCCAGGTCGTTGACGTACTGGTCGGCCACCCGGTCCACGTAGCGCGCCAGCTGCCGCGATGGCGTGTCCAGCTCGCCGCCGCTGTACAGGTAGCGCCGCAGCTCCGCCGCCGGCGCGTCCGGCGCGATGCCGGGGCCGAAGACGCGTGCCCTCGTGTTTCCGGTCGCTCCCGTCTGCCCGCGGGTGTTGCCGATGATGTCGTTGTTCAGCACTCCCGCGATCCGCCACCCGTTGGCCTTGGCGAAGCGGGAAAGGATCTCGCCGCCCAGCAGCCCCTGCTCCTCGCCGGCCAGCGCGCCGTACACGATCGTACCGTCGAACCTGTGCTTCGACAGGACGCGCGCCGCCTCCAGCGCCGCCGCGACTCCCGACGCGTCGTCGTTGGCGCCGGGCGCCTCGCTGGTGGCGTCCATCACGTCGTTGACGCGCGAGTCGTAGTGGCCGGTGATCAGGACATGGCGGTTGGGATCGGTCTGCCCGCGCTGGATGGCGACCACGTCTACCACGTTGGTGGGCACGCGGACTCGGCTCTGCGGATTGGCGGGGATGACCTCGCCCACGTAGCGCACCTCCAGGCATCCGCCGCATTCCCGCGAGATGCGCTGGAACTCCGCGTACAGCCACCTGCGCGACGCCCCGATCCCGCGCGTCTGCGAGACGGTGTCGCTCATGGTGTGCCGCGTCCCGAACGCCACCATCCTTCGGATGTCCGCCTCGATCCTCGCCGCCGACACCCCCGCCACGATCTGCCGGATGCGCGCGTCCTCCCCCGCCACCCCGTTCTCCGGCGCGCTCACCGCCTGCCCCGGCCTTGCCGCGGGGTCGCGCGTGGCCGGCCTGTTCGGAACCTGCACCTGCGCCTGCGCCGCCCCCGCAATGGCGACCGCAAGCATGACGGCGAACGAGCGGGATGTACGGGTCACGGATAGTCTCCAGGAAGAAGAAAGTGCGTTAGTGCGTTAGTGCGTTAGTGCGTTAGTGCGTTAGTGCGTGAGTGCGGAAGTCCTAAGTGCTGAGTGCTAAGTGCCGAGTCAACCGTCCCCCCTTTTTTGTCATCCTGAGGGAGCCGCCGACTCCAACGCCCGCGACGCGCACCAGACTCCCTGCGGCGACCGAAGGATCTAGCCCGCGAGGCAGGAGGACCGCGCCCTACCACGGTCCCCTCGGCACGCGCAGTAGATCCTTCGCTCCGCGCCAGAGTTCGGTGTCAGTGCAAGTTCTGCGCAGCGCGTCGCTCAGGATGACAAAATGGGGGGCGGGCTGATTAAGGGCGGTAACGCCCTGCCCCGCTCTCCCCAGTCCTCGCCCGAACCAACGCACTCACGCACTAACGCACTCACGCACTCCCCTTCACCACCCGCTCCAGCACCTCCCCCAACTCCACCCCCGCCAGCGACTCCAGCCGCAGCGAGTGGTCGCCGAAGGCGAGGGCGGCGGTCACGGGGTTGGGGACGACGACACAATACATCCCCGCGCGGCGCGCTGCCAACGCACCGTTCGGCGAGTCCTCGATGGCGACCGCGCGCGAGGCGTCCACGCCCAGGCACTCGAGCGCGCTCAGGTACAGGTCCGGCTCCGGCTTCACGCGGTCCACATCGTCGGCGGTGCGGACGCAGTCGAAGAAGCGGCGCAGCCCCAGGCGCTCCAGCTGCCCCTCCACCCACACGCGCGAGCCGCTGGAAGCCACCCCCAGCCGCAGCCCCTGCGCGTGCGCCGCGGCCAGCGCATCCTCCACGCCGGGGAGCGGACCCACCCCGCGAATGCGCTCGAAGAAGCGCTCGCGGCGCAGGCGATTCAACGCATCGCGGTCGTGCTTCCTCCCGGTGCACTCCTCCAGGTAGCCGATCGGGTCGAAGTACCCCGACTCTCGCCCCACACAGTCCGCCCACACCTCCAGCGGCAGCTCCGCGCCGTGCTCCGCGAAGAGGTCGCGCGCCACCCCGTACACGTGGCTCTCGCTGTCGAGGATGGTACCGTCGAAGTCGAACACCACCGCCTGGATCAACGCCCCGCTCCGCGCCGTGGGAAAACATCTGTGCCGCCGCCGGGCCCACCGCTTGCACGCATCGGGCCCTCCTTTTTCGACACCCGCATGCAAGGTTGGGGATGGCCGACGAACAGAAGTACGACGTGATCGTGGTGGGAGGCGGCCCCGCGGGGCTGATGGCCGGGCAGTGGCTGGCGCGCTACCAGCGCCGCGTGCGCATCATCGACGCCGGCGACGGGCGCAACGCCGTCACGTATGGCGTGCACGGCTACTTCGGCGTCTCGGACCCCACGCCGGCCGAGCTGCGCCGCATCGGGCAGGAGCAGGCGCGCGGCGCCGGCGCCGAGTTCGGGCACGGCTGCGTGGAAAGCATCGAGGGTGAAAAGGACGACTTCACCGTCACCCTCTCCGGCGGCGGCACCCTCCAGGCCCGGCGCATCCTCCTGGCCACCGGCCTCAAGGACATCGTCCCCGAAACGCCGGGGCTGACGGACTTCTACGGCCAGAGCATCTGGCACTGCCCCGACTGCGACGGCCCCGAGGTGGTCGGCAAGCGCATCGCGGTGATGGGATGGGGCGAGGGCATCGCCAAGTTCTGCATGTACATCATGACCTGGACGCGCGACATCGTCCTCCTGACCGACAGCCACGCCGCCGACATGAGCAGCGAGGCGCTCGAAGCGCTGGCGGAGCACGACATCTCCATCCGCCGCGAGGCCGTCATCCGTCTCGAAGGCGAGGGCAAGCAGGTCCAGCGCGCCATCTTCCACGAGGGCCCGCCGGAGGAGATCGAAGCGCTCTTCTTCCACATCGCCAGCGGCGCCGCATCCCCCCTCGCAGCCGACCTCGGCTGCAAGCTCGACGAGGACGGCGCCCTGGAAGGAATCCTGGACGTGGACAAGGAATTCCAGACGAGCGTCCCCGGCGTCTACGCGGCGGGCGACATCGTCCCCGGCTCCCGCCTCGTCATCCGCGCCGCCTCCGAGGGCGCCCGCGCTGCCCTCGGCATCCACAAGTCGCTGATCGTGGAGGCGCGGAAGATCCGGACGTAGGCCCTCACCCCCAGCGTCGCTCCGCGACGCATCCCCCTCCCCCAAAAACTGCCTGGGGGAGGGGGAGTGCTCCAGATCGTGGGCGGTGTGCACCCTTTCCCCCGCTTGCGGGGGAGAGGGCCGGGAGAGGGGGAGCCCGCGTGCCTCGATTCCTGCCGCTGCGCTCGAAGCCTTCCCCTACCTCGACCGCGTATCCGCCCGCCTCTCGATCGGCGCTTCCTCCGGCCACAAGCGGTTGCGGCCCTTGAGCATCGGCGCGAGAGCCGCTAGCATACCGGAGATGGTCTGGAAGCGGGCGCGGGGGTCGGAGTCCAGCGCGCGCAGGATCATCCCCTCCAGCTCGGCCGGGATCTGCGGGTTGTGCTGCCGCGGAGAGACCGGTGCCTGGCAGATCTGCGGGTAGCGCGCCTCCAGCTCGCGCGTGGTGAGCGCGCGCGGCGTGTCGTCAGGGTTCGGCACCGCCTTGCTCGCGGCCGGCTCGTCGAAATCTTCGTCCTCGTCCCAGAAGTCCTCGTCGTCCTCCTCCGGCTCCTCGTTGGGCCACCGCCCCGTCAGCAGTTCGTAGAGAAGCGCCCCCAGCCCGTACACGTCGGTGGCGGGGGAGAGCGGCTCCTGCCTCACCTGCTCCGGGGCCATGTACGGCGCCGTCCCCAGCCGGTCGTTCGGGCGGCTGGTGAGCTTTATGGGGCGCACCACGTCGAAGTCCAGCAGCACCGGCACCCCTTCGCGCAGGTGGATGTTGGCCGGCTTCAGGTCGCGGTACAGGTAGCCGCAGCGGTGGAGGTAGTGCACGGCGGCGCCCACGTTCATCACCGCGCGGATGGCATCCGGCACGTGGAGGCGGCGCTTGGGCATCGCCTCCAGCACGTCGAAGAGCGACGGGCCCGCCAGGTACTCCATCAGCAGGTACGACCTCCCCTCCGCCACCCCGCTCCCAAAGAGCTGCACGATGTTGGGATGGCGCAGCCGGTGGAGGACGCGCGCCTCGTTGCGAAAGGAGGCCGGCGCCCTGGCACCCGCGAACTCGGGGTGCACCACCTTGCCGGTGAGCGCGCACCAGTGGCGGTTGCTCCACACCTGGTACAGCTCCGTCATCCGGCCGCGCGCCAGGTGCCCGATCACGGTGAGCTCGCCGATGCGGTCGCCCACGGCCAGGGAGAAGTCCGCCGTGGGGCGGGCGGGGTCGTGGGTCCAGCGGCGCGCCGCCACCAGCCCCTGGTAGCGGGCCCGCGCGATCCCGGGATCGGCCATCTGATTGGTCCTTCGTTAGATCCGCCTTGAACGTCCGGAGCGGCCGTCCGTGAGCGTTCTCCTCCACGCAACGGCCGTACCCCGTGCGGAACCCTGGCGACGGCCTCGGGGTAGCTTGTATCGTGAACCTTCATCCAGGAGAGGTCCCCATGAAGCGCAAACACGTCGTCGCGGCCCTGGCCGCCGGAGCCGTGCTGCTCGCCTTCGCCGCCCGCCCCGCGCGGGCGCAGGAGTGGCGTCCGCCCAGCAATTCCATGCCCGCCATGCCCGCCTCGGGCGACGTGAACGACGGGTGGGCCGGCGGGCAGGGGAGCTGGTTCATCGCCGGCCGCGGCGGGGTGAAGGCGAGGGCGGAGGGGGGCGGGCGCCAGGCGCGCTTCGTCCGCTTCAGCGCGGACGACATGCGCACGCTCGCCGCCTGGAGCGATCGCAACGGCGACGGCCGCTGCGACATGGTGGAGGTGTACCGCGACGGCGCCCTCGCCGCGCAGGTCATCGACCCGGACTACGACGGCACCGCCAACGTGATGCGCGTGTACGGCGCGGACGGGAAGCTGGTCCGCGAAGAGCGGCTGTAGCTCCCGCGCTTCCGCCCGTGAGCGGCCCGGACGAGGCGCTGCGGGCGGCGTACCTGGAGACCTCCTGGTCGGTCCGCGCCCCCGGGGGCACGCTCCGCCTGGCCCCCGGCCGTCCCGCCCCGCGCCCGCTCCGTCCCGCCGCCATCGTCACCGCCTACAACCCGGCCTCCGTCCACGCTTCGGCGGCCGAGAACCGCGCTGCCGCGCGCCGCCTGCTCGCCCAGGTGGTGGCGCTGGGCGTTCCGTGCCTCCCCGCGCGTGCCCAGGCTCCCGACGCGCGTTGGAACGAGCCCGGCGTCGCCCTCCTCGGTCCTGCCGCCCTCGCCGCCGCCGTGCGCCTCGGCATCGAATGGGGCCAGAACGCCATCCTCGCCGTCGACGATGCCGGCCTCGTCTCCCTCGTCGCCACGCGGCCCGGCTTCTGCGGGCGCGATCCCGGGGATGTGATCGGGTGAGTGGGGAAAGTGCGTGAGTGCGTGAGTGCGTAAGTGCGTGCAGACCGCAGCCTCCTGCCCCATTTTTGTCATCCTGAGGGAGCCGCCTAACCGACGACTGCCGCGCACCTTATCCTCTTGCGGCGACCGAAGGATCTAGCCGGCGCGGCACGAGAACGGCGACCGGCCACGAGCCCCTCGCCACGCGCAGTAGATCCTTCGCTCCGCGCCACACGACGGTGCACGGGCGAGGACGGGGACGCGCGTCGCTCAGGATGACAGAATGCGCGCCGGCAAATGCGTGAGTCCGCGCAGGCGGACTTCGCGTGGTTCCAGCGGCCTTCATTCGCTCCTGAATGCGAGCCTCTGCGTATGCACGGGGCACGGGCAGCCACGTGGGGCTGCCCCTACGGGATGATGGTGGGAACGGCGGGCGGCGGCGCGGGGGCGGGCACGGGCGTGATGAATCACGCCCCTACGAGGTTCGCGGCGCCAGAACGCACTCACGCACTCACGCACTCACGCACTCACGCACTTTGCTGGTAAAGAATCGCATGACCCGCGACCCCGTCGCGGTGCCGGCCGGCGCGACGCTGGGGGAGGCGCTCCGCCTGATGCGCGAGCACCGCGTGCGCCACCTTCCCGTCGTCGAGCGCGGCGAGGTGGTGGGGATGATCAGCGACCGCGACCTGCGCCTCGCCATGCCCTCGCCGCTGGGGATGGAGAGCGCCGAGGATGTCGCCGCCGTCGAGCGGACGCCCGTGGCCGACGTCATGGCGCGCGGCGCGATCACCGTGGGGCCCTTCGATACCGTCGAGGACGCCGCCGTGCGCATGCGGCGCCACCGCGTCGGTTCGCTCCCCGTGGTGGATGCGGAGGGCGCGCTCCTGGGAATCCTCACCGAGACGGACATCCTGCAGGCGTTCGTGGAGATCCTGACCGCCTCCGGGCCGTCCTCGAGGCTCGAGATCTCCCTTCCCGACCGCCCCGGCGAGCTCTCGCGCGCCATGCGGGTGATCGGGGAGGAGCTGATGATCAACGTCAACAGCGTGATGGTGACGGGGGTGGACGCGGAGGGGCGCAAGACGGCGGTGGTGCACCTGGCCACCATCGACCCGCGCGAGGCGATCGCCGCGCTGGAGCGGGCGGGGGGGCGCGTGGGCTGGCCGTCGCTGGAGAACGACCTGCGGCGGATGGAGGGCGCTTGAGCGCGGTGAAGACGGCGCTGGTGTGGGACCCGGCGGTCACCGCCTACCGATTCCGCCCCGACCACCCCTTCAATCCCAAGCGGCTGGAGCTCTCCGTCTCGCTGATGGAGGCGATGGGTCTGCTGGACGCGGAGCACGTCGGCATCGTCGCACCCCGCCAGGCCACGGACGAGGAGCTCCTGCGGGTGCACACGCCGCAGTACGTGGAGGCGGTGCGGCGCTTCAGCGAGCCCGGCGCGCGCGCCAACGAGGGCTGGGAGTGGGGGCTGGGGACGGACGACACCCCGCTCTTCCCCGGGATGCACGACGTGACCGCGCTGGTGACCGGCGCCACCATCCGCGCCGCCGAGCTGGTGATGAGCGGCGAGTACACGCGGGCCTTCAACATCGCCGGCGGGCTGCACCACGCGCACCGGGACCGCGGCTCCGGCTTCTGCGTGTACAGCGACCTGGCGGCGGCCATCGCCTGGATCCGCGAGGCGCACGGGGCGCGGGTGATGTACATCGACTACGATGCACACCACGGGGACGGGGTGCAGGGGATCTTCTACCACGATCCCGATGTACTCACGCTCTCCATCCACGAATCCGGGCGCTACCTCTTTCCCGGCACCGGCTTCGTGGACGAGCTGGGCGAGGGCGAGGGCTACGGCTACTCCCTCAACGTCCCGCTGGAGCCGTTCACGGAGGACGACTCGTGGATCGGGCTCTACGAGCGCCTCCTCCCCGACGTCGCGGACGCGTTTCGGCCCGACGTCATCGTGCTGCAGAACGGGTGCGACGGGCACACGTACGATCCGCTCACCCACCTGCGCGCCACCACGCGGCTGTACGAGGAGACGGTGCGGATCACCTGCGAGGTGGCCGACCGGCACTGCGGCGGCCGGGTGGTCGCGACGGGCGGCGGAGGGTACGCGGTGTGGACGGCGGTGCCGCGCGCCTGGACGCTGGTGTGGGCCGCGCTCTCCGGCCAGACGGCGCCCGACCTGATCCCCCACGCCTGGAACGACCGCTGGCAGGGGGAGTCGCCCGACCTGCTTCCCGAGCGGCTGCGCGACCCGGAGGGGCTCTTCCCCCCCGTGCCGCGGCGCGCCGAGATCGAGGCGACCAACCGCCGAACCGTCGAATCGCTTCGCCGCCAGGCCCTCCCGCTCCTCCGCGGGTGGGGGCTCGGCTTCTGACTCAGGTGCCCACCGAACCCGCCACGCCCGCCACCCCGCAGGGGCTGCTCCCCGCCGCGGTGTACGACAAGGAGAACCGATTGTCCGCCGTACGTCCGTACCGCCCCAACGACCGCGAGTCGCTGGAGCGGTTCTACGCCGACTTCTCGCCCAAGCGCGAGGCGCAGGGGCTTCCGCCGGAGGGAGCGCCCCGCGTGGCGCGCTGGCTGGACTCCATCCTCCGCGCCGGCACGCACCTCCTGGTGGAGCACGAGGGGCGGCTGGTTGGGCACGCCATGATTATGCCCACCGACCGGCCCGGCGTGTCCGAGTACGCCATCTTCCTGGAAGAGGCCGTGCGCGGGCAGGGGCTCGGCACCGAGGTCAACATCCTGACGGCCCAGGTAGCGCGCACGATGCGCATCGACCGGCTCTGGCTCTCGGTGGAGCCGCGCAACCGCCCCGCCGTGCGCTCGTACGAGAAGGCCGGCTTCCGCTTCAAGCCGGAGACGGTGTTCACGCCGGAGCTGGAGATGGAGCTGGTGCTGTAACCGCGGCCTCACACAGAGGCACGGAGGGGTACGGCAAAGGTAAATAAAAGGGCGGCGCGGAGATGCGCCGCCCTTCGTTGCGTTCAGCCGCCATGCAGTACTGGTGTGGATCACTGTCACGGATGCTCAAATGCGATTGCTCGGTGAGTCAGTCGGAGAGATCATGCGACCGTCTCGGATCGTTCCACATCTCCACGAGAGATGGACCCACCAGCTGGCTCGGTGCATTGTGGTCGTGGTCGTCTTCTGCTGCAGCTACAATGTGCGCGACGACGTAACCTCTAAACCCCGATCCCCATACGACAAAGATTTTCTCGTTTGCAAACTGCCATCCGCCGAGGTTTCCAACGATCTCCTTTGCAGTCACCTCGTCGGCCTCCGCTACGTAAAGGTCATCCATAAGCGTAGGGAGTTGCATGCTCTTCACTGCTTTGAAAAGCACGTCGTAGCGAGTTGGATGCTGTGCGTCCTTTACGCTTCGCAGCAGCAACATCCCATGACTTACCGTATAGTCCCATACTTGGAACCGGCGCTTCAGAGAAAGGATCGGATGAGCCATTGTGCCGCTCCGTTATCTGGTTCACATACCGGCCGTGGAACGCTGCTCTTCGTCTATCTCACACGTTCGACGGACACGGACCTCACTTGCACGCGCCACACTATTGCATGCACGGTACGTAGCCAGACCAGGTACCAGTCCCGCCAGGCGGTTCAGGTGCCCTCTACAATCGACCTCAACATCGATTCAAACTGTTCTCGCGACAGACTTTCCACTCGGCCGAGACTCAGGACTGCGCGCACGCCCGTCTGTGCCTCCGCCTCGTCTGCGATACGAACACTCATCGATACACCCTCGCCCACCATGATGTAATCGCGCTCGAAGATGTGAACTGCATGCGCCGTTACAATGCGGCTCAGCCCGCCACCCCTCACGAGTACGTCCGTGATGTCGTAACCTTCTTGCTGTGGTAGCACAGTCCCTAGTATGCCCCCACGAGTGGAGGCTTGGGTACGCTGGAACGCAAGCATTCGCGCGTGAACCTCGTCGGGCGGCCCGCAATGGATCTTGAGAAATGCGCCACTCAAACCTGCCGTGCACGCGATCGGCTTGGGCAACTCGGAGAGATACTTTGCCGCATCCAAATCGCTCATCGGGCCGAGCGTTGACTCAATTATGACGCGCTCCCGATCCACAGACACGTGCTGCGGCAGAGAACCTCTCATACCGAGAATCAGGACCAGGGCGGCAGTGACTTCTGGATCGAGCACTTTGGGGGCTCTTGTTGAGGTTCACACGTCCGGCTGCGTTTGTTGTTGAACCATCCGAGCCTGGCAGCGCAAATCACAACGCTGTGTGCGGGGTAGATGCGAGTCAAGCTGGGGACGTATACCCGCCCTGAGTAGATGCCATTCTTTACCTTGTGCGTCTTACCCCAGAACGTGTACTGATCCGATATCCTACCTCCGCTCCCGCCGGGTCCCATCGGCAGTCCCGGGGGAGTGCTCGGCATAGGAGGGAATGGCGCCGGAGTCGGTCCCCCGCCGCCTGGTACAGTAATCCCTGGAGCAACGAGGGCATGCTGCTTGTCAGTCGCTTTTTCGAAAGTCGGCGCATAGCCAGGAGGGGTCACGGAGCTCACCGGGTTCCCCGCCGCGTACGCATACGGGTTGATCCCTCCCGCGAGCCCAATCGGGTCCTCGCTGATGAAGCGCCCGTACTGCGCATCGTACCAGCGCGCACGCACCTGATACAGCCCCGTCACGTCGTACTCGCGCGCCATGTAGCGCAGCGGCTGCGGCACGCCTCGGTGACCGCCTCCGGTTCACCCTTGCAGCATAACCAGGGTCACTAAGGGCCGTCTGCCCGGCGTAGCCCGCGGAGTAGTTTCCAAACTCGTCAGCATGAAGTAAGTCGATTCCAACCCGATAGAGATCGTTGGGAGTCGTCTTTTTGAAGTCGAATTCCTTTGGAACAAGGGGAAAAATCGTGCCGGATTCCGCCGCAAAGCCGCGGTATACTTGGTCAGAATCTGGGCGACGTCACAACGATCGTGCAACTGACCGCTTCGAACACCTTGCCCACCGCCGGGGACTCCGGTTTCCGTTTGGCAGTCCTCACCATGCATGTAGGTGCGAATGATGATTGGCGGCCCCACCGCCTTGCGAGCTCTCCAGGCATGTTTGCGCCGTGGCGCGCTCGGCGCTGCCCAGCCCGAGCAGCACGAGGATCGCGCACAGAAAGTGCGCGGGCCGGGAATCTACCGGCCGACGCGCGTTCAACAGGAACATTGGACGCACGGGCGGGATACATCGCGGGCGGAAGCGAACCACGGGGGCAGGGCCGAAAACGGAGGATTCGGGCGCTGGCCCGCGTTTTGATCCGCCTGGGATGGCTTGCACCCCCGCCCGTACCCTTACGCGGAGACCGGTCTTGAACAACTTCGTCAGCCACGCGGCTGTCCTTGCCACGCTCGCCATCGCCGGGGCATGCGCGCCGGTGGCCGAGCCCATCGTACGGCCGCTTCCCACCGGGCCCGCGCTGGACACGGCGGGCCGCACCTTCGTGCAGCGCGTGATCCCCCCGCCGGAGTTCCAGGCGGCGGTGCAGCGCGGCACCCGCAGCGAGACGGGCGCGCCCGGCCGGCGCTACTGGCAGAACCGGGTGCGCTACACCATCCGCGCCGAGCTGGACCCCCGCACGCCGCGCGTGACCGGGTCGGAGCGCATCGTGTACGTCAACAACTCGCCCGATTCGCTCCCCGTCATCACCATGAACTTCTACCAGAACCTGTTCCGGCAGGTGACGGGGGGGCTCACCATCACCCGCTTCCAGGTGGCGGGGCAGACGCTGGGCGAGGTGTCGCAGCCGGACTACGAGGCCAACCTGCGCGAGGGGCGCCGCACCGCCGGCTACCTGGTGAGCGGCACGCTGGCCCGCGTGCTCCTGACGCGCGCCGTGGCGCCGGGCGACAGCATCGCCTTCGACATCGACTGGAACTTCAAGGTGCCGCCCGCCCAGGCGCCGCGCACCGGCTTCGAGGACGCGCTCGGCGGGCGCGTGCTGCAGGTGGCGCAGTGGTATCCGCAGATCGCCGTGTACGACGACGTGGCGGGGCAGGACGTGACGCCGTACCAGGAGCAGGGCGAGTTCTACCTGGACTACGGCGACTGGGACGTGCAGCTCACCCTTCCCGCGCAGTACCTGATCACGGCCACGGGCACGCTGCAGAATCCCGAGCAGGTGCTGGCGCCCGAGACGCGCGCGCGCCTCGCCCGCGCCATGCAGACGGACTCGGTGACGCACGTGGTGACGCGGGCGGACCTGGAGCGGTCCACCCTTCCCGGCACCGGCGGCAAGGTGACGTGGCGCTTCCGCGCGGAGAACGTGCGCGACTTCGCCTTCGCCACTTCCAACCGCTACCTGTGGGACGTCACCCGCGGCACCATCCCCGCGGCGGGCGGCGGGACGCGGCACATCCCGGTGCACGCCATGTACCGGCCTGGCGCCCCGTTCTGGGACCGCGCGGTGCGCCACGCGGACCAGTCGATCGAGTTCCTGAGCCGGCAGATGGTGCCGTACATCTACCCGCACATCAGCGTCAGCGAGGGGCCGATCTACGGGATGGAGTACCCCATGCTCGTCTTCGTGGGGAAGCCCACCGGGCAGGAGGAGCGGCTGTACGAGGTGATCGCGCACGAGGTGGGGCACGAGTGGCTCCCCATGATGGTGGGCCAGGACGAGGCCGCGTTCCCCTGGATGGACGAGGGGATCAACACCTACCAGGAGGCGCTGGCGTTCCACGACTACTACCCGCGCTCCAACCACTGGGCGGACCCGCGCGCGGCCACGCTGGGGGCCAGCGGTCCAGCCGCCCGGCTGCAACCGTTGATGACGCACGGCGACCAGCAGAACGCGGTGCTCTACGGCGTAACGGCGTACTACAAGCCGGGCCTGCTGATGCGCTCGCTGCAGGCGACGCTGGGCGACGACGTTTTCTTTCGCGGCATGCGCACCTACATGAACGAGTGGCAGTTGAAGCACCCGTACCCGTGGGACTTCTTCAACACGATGGAGCGGGTGTCGGGGCGCGACCTGGACTGGTTCTGGTACCCGTACTTCTTTCGCAACGCGACTTTCGACCAGGGGATCGCGGCGGTGTCGACGGGCGCGGACTCGGTGCGCGTGTCTGTGCGCGACTACGGCCAGGCGCCCGGCCCCACCTTCGTGACGGTCACGATGCGCGACGGCACCACCGCCCGCGCCACCATCCCGGTGGAGCGCTGGCTGCAGCCCTCCACCCGCCTGCAGACGGTCACGGTGCGGGTGAACGGCCCCGTCGCGCGCGTGGAGCTGGACCCGGAGCAGTACTTCCTGGACGTGAACCGGCGGAACAACGTGTGGGCGGGGAAGTAGGAGGGAGGCCCGGTTAGCCGGGGATCGCCGGGGGATGAATCCCCCGGCTGGAGCCACGCGAAGCCGGCTGAAGCCGGCTGGGGGAGCACGGTATTAGACCCGGAGTCCGCGAAGGCGGACTTCGGGTTTTTCCTGCGGCGAATTTGTTGGCTCGTGGTGCGGGCCGCGGCGTGTAGCGGGACACGGGCAGCCACGCGGGGCTGCCCCTACCGGGGTTTCGGGGGACGGGCCGGGATCTCGTCCGCGAGTCCGCTAAGACGGACTTTGTGCTGTTGTTGCCGCGAGTTCACTCGCCGTACCTTTCGCGTCGTGGCGCCTGCCCCTATCCTTCGGGGACACCTCTCGTACCCCACGGCATGCCCCACCGCGACACCCTGCTGCGCATCTACGAGTGCGGAGAGCCCGATTCGGCGCTCCGCGAGCTTGCGCGCGCCCTGGCGGGGCCCGAGGCGCGCCGGCGGGCGTGGTGGGTGGGGGCAAAGGGCGAGCTCAAGGGCGCGGAGCCCGCGGCTTGCCCCCCGCCTCAGGAGGTGCTCCAGGGGGTGGCGCGCGGCGCGGAGAGCGTGGTGCTGGCGGATGGGCGCGAGGTGCGCATCCTCCCCCTGCGCGAGGGGGGCGCGCTGGTGCTGGCTGCCACGGTGTGGGAGGGCGAGGGGTGGCGCGAGGTGGCCGACGCGTTCGGGCGGGTGGCCGCGCGCGCGGACGAGCTGAGGCGCGCTGAGGAGGAGCGCGACGAGCTCCGCCAGCGCGCCGAGGAGAGCGAGGCGCTGCACGTCCTGGGTCTGGCCGCCAACCGCACCCTGGACCCCGACGAGGTGCTGGCGCTGGTGGCCCGCTTCGCCCGCGCGCTGCTGGGCGCCCACTACGTGACCGTCAACACCGCGGCGCTGGACGGGGCGCTGCGCACCACGGCGTCGGTGGGGCTGCGCGCCCACGACGGAGAATCGGACGACCCCTTTGCCCTCCGCGTGGCCGAGGCGGGGAAGCCCGTGGTGCTGGAGGGCGAAGAGGTCGACGCCGAGCCCTTCCACGCCGCCGAGGGGATGCAGGCGGGGGTGGGCGTGCCGCTCTCCCTCTTCGGCGAGACGTTCGGGGCGCTGGTCATCGGCTACCGGCGCGCGTACCAGCCCGCTCCGCGCGACGTGCGCCTGGCGCTGACGCTGGCGGGTCACGCGGCGGTCGCCATCGGCAACGCGCGCCTGCACCGCACGCTGGCGGAGCGGGGCGGCGAGCTCGAGCGCGCAAACGAGGAGCTGCGCTGGAGCACCGAGGCCAAGGAGCGCTTCTTCGCCTCCATGAGCCACGAGCTGCGCACCCCGCTCAACGCCATCCTGGGCTACCAGGACCTCCTGCTGGACGGCGTCGTCGGACCCATTCCGGAGGGGGCGCGGACGTTCCTGGAAAGAGCGCAGCGCGCCACGCGCTCGCTCCTCCTGCTGGTGAACGACGTGCTGGACCTTTCCAAGCTCGCCGCCGGGAAGATGGACCTCGTCTGCCACCCGGCACGCGTACGCGCCATCGTGGACGAGGCGCTCGCCACCGTCGAACCGCTCGCGGTGGCGCAGGGGATCACGGTGGAAGTGGTGTCCGCTGACGCCGTTCCGCTGATCTCCACCGACGCGGACCGGGTGCGGCAGATCCTCCTCAACCTCCTCTCCAACGCCGTCAAGTTCACCGACCGCGGGGGGATCACCGTGTCGATCGAGCCGGTGGCGGACGGGTGGGTGGAGGTGCACGTGGCGGATACGGGGCGCGGGATCGCGCCGGAGCACCAGGAGCGCATCTTCCACGAGTTCGAACAGGTCCCGGGCTCCAGGGTGAGCGGCGGCACGGGGCTGGGGCTCCCCATCTCCCGCAAGCTGGCGCGGCTGCTGGGGGGCGAGCTGCGGGTGAAGAGCACGCCGGGCGAGGGCTCCGTCTTCACCCTGCGCCTTCCGCACGCGGTGCCGGCGGATGACTGAGGCGCTCTCCCCCGTTCGGCTCACGCAGCTCGCGTCGGACCAGGAGCGGCTGGGGCACTGGGACGAGGCGGCCGGGCTGTACGCGCGCGCCTTCCGCGAGTCGCTCCACTCCGGCGCGGTGGAGCACGCCTCCGATGCCTTGCGCGGGCAGGCGCGGGTGCGCAACCGCGAGCGGCGCTGGGACGAGGCGGAGGAGCTGGCCGAGCTGAGCCGCGAGATCGCGGAGCGGGCCGGGCTCGCGCGCGCCGCCGCCCGCGCCGTCAACGTCGTGGGCCTCATCCGCCACGCCCGCGGCGACTGGAAGGGGGCGCACGCCTTCTTCGCCCGCGCCCACGAGCTGGCGCTGGACCTGGGCGACGACGAGCTGGCCGGGTTCGCCCTCCAGAACACCGGGGTGATCGCCAACCTGATGGGCGACCTGCGCGAGGCGCGCACGCTGTACCTGGAGTGCATCGGCTCGTTCGTGCGCTCGGGGAGCAGCGCGAGCGCCGCGCTGGCGTACAACAACCTGGGGATGGTGTGCGGCGACCTGCACGAATGGATGGAAGCCGAGATCTTTTACGCGCGCGGGATCGAGATCGCGGAGCGGATCGGCGACTCCCCCGCCCTCGCCTTTCTCCTGTCTAACCGTTCGCAGCCGCTGATCGAGGTGGGAGACACGGAAAGCGCCCTCGCATCGCTCGCCCGCGCCGAAGAGATCGCCGCGAAGATCGGCGAGCGGGGAGTGCTCTCGGATGTGGCGCGCTACCGGGGCGTGCTGGCGCTGCGCACGGGCGACGAGGCCGCCGCCGAGGAGTCGCTGAAGCAGGCCCTGGATCTGGCCATGGGGCCCGGCCTGGAGGTGGAGCGCGCCGCCGCGCTTCGCGAGCTGGGGGAGCTGTGCCGCAGGCGGGGGCACACGGCCGAAGCACGAAACGCGTTCACGGAATCGCGCACTCTTTTCGCCGCGCTGGGCGCCGCGCGAGACGTCGCGGACATCGGATTACGCCTCACCAGGCTCGGCGAATCAGAGCCAACCCTCCAGACCGTAGAGACTTAGCGTCGCTTCCACCCCACCGTCCGTTTCCCGCCGTACCACATAGGCACATCTCCTGCTATACTGATTTGCACACGCAGGAAACGATGTACCAAGGAGGGCTCAATGGTCCGTGGGACGCGCATTGCGATGGTGCTGGGGGCGGTGGTTCTTCTCGCCTCGGCCTGTGGTACGGACGGGAAAACGCCGTTCTCGCCGGAAGTGAAGCCGGCGTCCAACGGACTTACACTGGGCGGGAACGTGACGGGCGGGGGGGGTTCCGGAACGCAGTCCACCACGTCGTCGAGCACCACGTCCGGGACGACTGCGCCGGGCGATACCACCCTCACGGTGGATCGCGGGCTCCCGACGGGCGGGAACTAGGCGGCACGGATTTCGGGAACCGGCAAGAGGCCCGCGCACCAGGTGCGCGGGCCTCTTTTGCGTGGGGGCCCCCTCCCCCGCTC
>DASVVI010000023.1:0-13975 GCA_036386635.1 Longimicrobium sp. | reverse complement strand
CCCCCTCCCCGCTCGTTCCTCGCTGCCCCTCCCCCAATAACCACCTGGGGGAGGGGCATTCGCGTGTATCCGTTCGCGGCGCGTGGTTCGGAGCGCAGGATGGCACGGGCAGCCACATGGGGCGGCCCCTACGAGGTTTCGGTGTGTGGAGGGACGAGGATCGGAGCCGGGGCGAGGGAGGGCAGACACGCAGGTCTGCCCCTACCGGCAACGGGTGCAGATAGCGGGCGTCGGAGGTGGGGCGAGCGTGGGCGCGATGAATCGCGCCCCTACGGGATGCGTGTGCGCGGGCAGGGTGTTCTCCCCCTCACCCGCCCTGCGCCCCCGCAGGCGGGGGAGGGGGCCGGGGGGCATAGGCGTTAACCTAGATGTAACCTGTTACCCACTCACAATTTATGCGGGTGAGTGAGGAGCCTAACTGTGAAGTTTTGTTCAGGCACTGAGCGGATTCGGCCTAGGGAATACCTGCGTTTGATCCTTCCCAGGCGCTCTATTCCACCTGGCGAGGTGGCCAATTTGGCACAAACGCGAATCTATGCTGCTGAATGACTTAACCCTCTAAGTTAGCGCCTATGGGGCCGGGGGGAGGGGGCCCTCTGCGGGCGCCCACGGCTGGCCGATGAACACCAAGCCCCCTCTACCGATGACAGGAGGGCGCAGCCCTCTCCTGTTATCGGGAGAGGGGGCAGGCGAGTGTAACGAGCCGGGGGTGAGGGCCCCCTACCGCTCCGGAAACAACGACACCTGCACGTACCTTCCCGTGTCCAGGAACCTGCGCGCGGCGTCGCGGATGTCGGTGGGGGTGAAGTTCTGGGATAGCGGGGGGGCGGCGATGTCCGCGAGGTCCCAGCCGCCGGCGTCGAACTGCACCATCTGCGACATCCAGAAGTCGTTCTCGCGAAGCTGCATCTCGCGGTCGCGGCGGTGCTGCTCGCGGACCTTGGCGAGGTCCTCCTCGGTGACGCCGTTGCGCTTCACCGCTTCCAGCTCGGCGAAGAGGGCGCGGGAGAGCTCGTCCAGGCGGTCGGGGGCGGCGCTGAAGTCCACCACGAAGCGGAACTCCGGGCGCGGCTCGCGCCGGGCCGTCGCCGCCACGCCCACGCCGTACGTGCCGCCCAGCTCCTCGCGCAGGCGGTCGCGCAGGCGGATCTCCAGCGCGTCGGCCAGGGTGCGCAGCAGGGCCACGTTGCGCCGCTCCCACTCCGCCGGGCCGCTGAACACCACCTGCGTGCGCGCCTGCGGCTCCACCCCGCGCCGCACCGACTTGCGCACCACGCCCTCGGGGGTGCGCACCCCCTGGTCGCGCGCCTCCTCGCGCCGGCCGGTAGAGGGGAGGCCGCCCAGGTAGCGCTCCACCAGCGCGCGGATGGAGTCCGGCTTCAGCGCGCCCACCAGGTAGAAGGTGAAGTCGCCCGCGTCGGCGAAGCGGTCGCGGTACACGGCGAGGGCGCGGTCCAGGTCCAGCGAGTCGACGGCGGCGGCGGTGAGCGGGCGGGCGCGCGGGTGGCCCTGCGTGAGGGCTGAGCGCAGCGTGTCCGCGAAGGCGGCGTCCGGGCTGGCGGAGCGGTCGCGGAAGGCCTCGCGCGCACGCTCGCGGTACGCTTCCCACGCCACCGGGTCGCGCCGCGGGGCGGTGAAGTACAGGTAGACGAGCTGGAGCATCGTCTCCAGGTCGCGCGGGGCGGCGTAGCCGGAGACCGCCTCGCTGAACTCGCTCACCTCCATCCCCACGCTCGCCGTCTTCCCCGCGAGGCGCTTCCCCAGGTCCACCACCGAAAAGTTACCCACGCCGCCTACCTGCGCCGCCGCCGACGCCGTGGCGCCGTGCAGGTAGTCCTCGTCGGAGAGCAGCGAGGTGCCGCCGGGGCTGCGGCCCGCCAGCGTGATCTCGTCCTCGCGGAAGTCGGTGGGCTTCAGCAGGACGCGCACGCCGTTGGAGAGCGTCCACTCCGTCACCCCCACCTCCTCGTGCCTGCGCTCGCTGACCACGCGGCCGGCGGCGGGGGGCCTGGGGAGGAGGGGGGCGTTGGAGAGCGCTTCGGTGTACGGTGTGAGCCGCGCGGTCGTCACCGAGTCCGCGATGGCGGCCAGGCGCGCGCTGTCCGGCCGCGCGACGCCGCTGCGCTCCGGGGCGCTCACCAGCACGGCGCGGTTGGTGGGGGCAAGCCAGGTGCGGGCCCGCGCGCTCACCTCGCCGGCGCGGATGCCGGGGATGAGGGCGCGCTGCAGGCGGTACTCCGTGTCCACGTCCAGCAGGGGGCCGCCGTACAGGAAGTGCCCCACGTACTGCCCCGCGTACTGCCCCGAGGTCGTCTTCTCCCGCTCCAGGTGAATCTGCTCCCACGAGCGCAGGAGCTCGGCCTTTTCGCGCGCCAGCTCGCCGGGGGTGAAGCCGAAGCGCGCCGCCCGCTCCGCTTCGGCCAGCAGCCCCGCCAGCGCCCGCTCCGTTCCGCCCTCCGGCGCGCGGGCGGTGAGGAAGTAGGCGTCCAGGGGGCGCACCAGCGAGCCGCTCACCGAGGAGACGTCCAGGAACGGCGCGCCCGGCCGCTGGGTGGCCTCGTTGAGGCGGTCGTTGAGGACGCCGTTGTACAGCATGTCCACGATGGCCTCGCGGTACTCGCGCACCAGCCGCCGCACGCGCGCGGGCGCCGTGTGCACCACGGTCACGGTGGACGAGGTCGCTTCCTTGTCCGTAGCGACGGAGTAGCGCGTGCCGGGGGATGCGGCCACGGGGTAGGTGAGGCGGCGCGGCAGCGTGGTGTCGCTGGGCGGGATCGCGCCGAAGCGCAGGCGGATCATCGACTCCACGCGCGCCGCGTCGAAGTCGCCGACGGCCACTACGGCCATCAGCTCCGGGCGGTACCACTTGTGGTGGAAGTCGCGCAGCCCCACCGCCGTCGCCCCGCGGATGCTCTCGGGGGTGCCGATGGGGAGGCGCCTTCCGTAGCGCGAACGGCCGAAGAGGGTGCCCAGGTGCCGGTCCTGAAGCCGCTGCCCCGCCCCGCGCCCCAGCCTCCACTCCTCCACGATCACGCCGCGCTCCTGCCGCACCTCCGACGTGTCGAAGGCGATCCCGGTAGCCCAGTCTTCCAGGATGTCGAGCCCCGTCTCCAGGAAGCGCGCGCTGTCGGTGGGGAGGGTCATCGTGTACACCGTCTCGTCGAACGAGGTGTACGCGTTGACGTCCGGCCCAAAGCGCATCCCAGACTTCTCCAGGAACTCGATGATGGTGTGCCCGTGGAAGCGGCGCGTGCCGTTGAACGCCATGTGCTCCACGAAGTGCGCGTAGCCGCGCTCCGTCTCGGTCTCCAGCACCGAGCCGGCGTCCACGGCCAGGCGCAGCTCGGCGCGCGCCCGGGGCTCCGCGTTGTGGCGCACGTAGTAGGTGAGGCCGTTGGACAGCTTCCCCGTCCTCACCAGCGTGTCGCTGGGGAGGCGCGCGTTGGGCGCGAACGGGTTCTGCTGGCGGCCGAAGGGGACGCACCCGCCCAGGAGGGCGAGGGTGAAGGCCGCTGCGAGAAAGGGGTGCTTCCTCATGGAGTCGCCGCCAGGGGAATGCCGGCGGCGCGGGAGCGCTACCGGGCCAGATTCAGGTTGACGTACGCCGGATCGCCGGTCACCTCGCGCACCAGCACGGCGCGCAGCCAGTCCGGCACCTCCACCGGGGTGTCCTCGGCGGGAAGCTCCACCTCGGCCAGCACCAGCCGCCGGTCGCGGAAGTGGTCGATCTCCCACACCAGATCCCCGTCCTTTACCGCATAGCGCCGCTTGCGCACGCGCCGCCCCTTCGTGAGCCGCCAGAGCGCGCGGAAGATGCGCTCCGTCGTCTCCTCCTCCACCTCTATGCGCGAAACGCCGGCGCCCAGCTTCACCGTGCGGAACCACTGCGTGCCCTCGGGCGTCTTCACGCGCCGCACCCGCTCCGCCAGGCGCTCGCCGGGAAGGTACCCCTGCTCGATCTGGCGCGGCTCCGCGTCCAGGCCATCCAGCGCGGGCATCTTGCGGAGGAGGTACTTGCGTTCGATCTCGCGCGTCGGCCCCGCGCCCTCCAGCGCGTCCGCCAGGGCGCGCACCCGGCCGGGGAGGTCCGCCGCCGCGCCGTGCAGCCAGCGTTCGCGCAGCGCGGAGAAGTGCTCGGCCCGCTCCTCGGAAAGGCGCCGCTGCAGGGCGCGCGATCCCGCCTCCTCCTCGCCCTCCGCCTCCTCCACCGCCGCGGACACCTCGCCCAGCAGGATGTGCGCGTCGTGCATCTCGCCCAGCAGCGCCTGGAGTCCCTTCAGCTCCTTGATCATCTCCTTTGCGCCGGGCACCAGGTCGCGCACCGGCTCCAGCAGGTAGCGGATGCGCTTGGCGGCGATGCGCGAGCGGTGCGCCTCGTCCTGCCGCGACTCGTCCAGCACCCCCTCCAGCTCCAGCTCCAGCGCGTCGGCCTCGGTGCGGAGCCGCGCGGCCAACTCGGCGCGGAACGGCGTCTCGCTGGGCGACTCCCCCGGCGTGAGCTCGGTGCAGAAGCGGCGGAGGCGGCGCGCCAGCCGCTCGTGCTCGGCCGGGAAGGCGGCGGAGGCGCTCCGCATCTGCTCCCCCGCGGCCTCGGACCGCTCGCGCGAGCGCTCCAGCGCGTCGTGCAGCCCCACCCGTTCGGCACCGCGCGCCTTCTTGAGCCGCGTGGTGAGCCACTCGTTCTGCACCTGCGCGTCGCGCGCGTCGCCGGTGGCGTGGGCCAGCTCGCGCAGCGTGCGCCGGTCCTTGCCCCGCACCACGTCGCCCGGCAGGTCGCGGTAGGCGCGGAGGGTGCTCCGCAGCCTGCGCAGCGCCACGCGGAAGTCGTGGAGCGCCTCCGTCTCCGCCGGGTCGGCGAGGCGGGCGTGGGCGGCGGCCGCCTCTTCCAGCAGGCCCAGCGCGATCCAGCGGACGGCCATCTCCGCCGGCAGGTCGAGCAGCGTGGAGCGTTCGGTCACCGTGCGCGCTCCAGCTTGCGGAGCTGCCCCGGCGTCAGCGACCAGAGGAGGGTCGCGTTGCCGGCGGCGGGCGGGTCGTCGAACTCCAGGAGGCACGCGGCCCCCTTCTTCAGCTCCACGAAGCTCTGGTGGCGCCCCGTCAGCAGCCATCCCAGCAGGCAGCCGAGCCCCGGCTCGTGCCCCACGATCGCCACCACGGCGTCCGGGCCGTGCCCGCGCAGCCAGGGGAGGAGGTCGTCCGCCCCGCGCTCGGGCGACAGTTCGGTGACGATCTCCATCGCCATGTCGCCGTACTCCCGCGCGACGATGACGGCGGTGTCGTGCGCCCGCACCAGCGGCGAGGTGGCCAGCGCGTCGATGCGGGGGACCACCGCCCGCAGCCCCGCGGCGCCGCGCTTCATCCTCCGCTTCCCCTCCCCCGTCAGCGGGCGCTCGGCGTCGGGGTGCCCGGCGAGGGCCCAGTGGTCGCGGTCTTCGGCGATGGCGTGGCGGATGATGAGGAGTTGCATCGTGGGGGCCGGTAGGGAAGTGCGTTAGTGCGTTAGTGCGTCAGTGCGCTAGGGGATGAGCGGTTTGTGAACGCACTCACGCACTAACGCACTCACGCACCCTACGCAAAACCCCCGCCCCGCGCCCACGCCCGCCCCGCCGCTTGCCCCCGCCCCGCCGCCGGTGCTACGTATACGCCTGTTCCCCGCCCTGGGGTCCCGCGTCACCCTTTCGCCGCCATCCCGACGTATGAAACGCAGAGCTTCGCTTTTTCTGACCGCGCTCTGGCTGGGCGCGGTTCCCGCCGTGGCCCAGGACGGCCGCCGGGCGATCACGGTGGCCGATTTCGACCAGTGGCGGTCGGTGCACGGCGCCACCCTTTCGCGCGACGGAAGATGGGCGGTGTACACCCTGGTGCCGCAGGTGGGCAACGGCGAGGTGGTGGTGCGCTCCACCGCCGGCGGGCCCGAGCATCGCCACACGCGCGGCTACGTGGGCCGCCCCCAGACCCGCGCCGGCGCCACCGGGCCCGAGGCCGGCTACCAGCCCTCCCGCGCGCAGTTCTCGGCCGATGGGCGCTTCGCCGTCTTCTCCATCGAAGCGCCGCGCTCGGAGTGGGACCGCGCCCGCCGCGAGCGCCGCAAGCCCGCGGACATGCCCCGCTCGTCGCTGGGGATCATGAGCCTCCCCGACGGGCGAGTGACCGTGGTGCCACGCGTGAAGTCGTTCCGCATGCCGGAGGAGAACGGGCGCTGGCTGGCCTACCTGCTGGAGACGGACAGCACCGCGGCCCGCACCGCCCGCGACACCGCGGCTGCCATGGCGGCGTCCGCTCCGGGCGCGGCACCCGCGGCGGCGGCGACGCCCGGCGGCACCCCGCGGCCGGTGAGCACGGACACCGCGCGCGGCGCCAGGAAAAAGGACTACGGCTCCACTCTCGTCCTGCGCGATCTGCAGACGGGGAACGAGACGCGCATCGAAGAGGTGATGGCGTTCGCCTTCGACCGCGGCGGGCGCTGGCTGGGCTACACCGTCTCCGCGCGCGCGGGCGAGCGTGACGGCGCCTACGTCCGCGCGCTGGCGGAGGGGCGCACGCACACGCTGCTGGCCGGCGCGGGCGGCTACCGCGGCCTCACCTTCAGCGACGACGGGCGCCAGGCGGCCTTCACCACCGACCGCGACTCGCGCGACCGCGACAAGCCGCTCTCCGCCCTGTACCACGCCACACTCGGCGGCGGCGAGCCGCGCGTGCGCCGCGTGGTCGATGCGGACCAGGTGGGCAGGGGACGGATGGTGGCTGAGCGGGGCCGCATCCGCTTCACCGAGGATGGCGGCGCGGTGGTGTTCGGCGTCATCCCCGTGACCCCCGACTCCATCCCGGCCGACTCGCTGGCGGACAAGGCCGTCTTCGACCTCTGGAACTACCGCGACGCGCGCCTCCAGCCGCAGCAGCGCGTGGAAGCCTCGCGCGACCGCGACAGCGCGTGGACGGCCATCGTGCGCCCCGGCGAGCGCCCGGTGGTGGTCGGCAACGACACCCTGCGCGGAGTGCAGCTCTCCGACGACGGGCGCGTCGCCATCGCCAGCGACGAGCTGCGCTACGGCGTGGAGGCGATGTGGGGCGAGGGTGGCGCGGACGTGTACGCCATCGACACCCGCACCGGCGCGCGCCGTCCCGTGGCCACGCGCATCCCCTTCGACCCGCAGCTCTCCCCCGGCGGCCGCTTCGTCCTCTTCTTCGACCGCGACCGCCGCTGGCACTCCTTCGAAGTCGCCACCGGCCGCACCACGGACCTCACGGGGCGGCTGGGCGTGCGCTTCGACCAGGAAACGTGGGACACTCCCTCCGATCCCGCGCCCTGGGGCGTGGCGGGCTGGACGCAGGGCGACCGCTCGGTGCTCGTCTACGACCGCTACGACGTGTGGGAGCTGGACCCCGCCGGCCGCCGCCCCGCCCGCGTGGTGACCGACTCCGCGGGCCGACGCGGCAAGATGGTCTTCCGCTGGGTGGACCTGGACCCGGACGAGCGCTCCATCGACCCGCGCCAGCCGTTGCTGCTGCGCGTCTTCAACGAGCAGACCAAGGCGAGCGGCTACTTCCGCGACCGTCTGGGCTCGGACGCGGCGCCCGTGCGGCTGGTGATGGAAGACCGGCAGGTCGGCACCCCCAGCAAGGCCCGTGAAGCCGACGTTTACCTGTGGACGCGGCAGACCGTCCGCGAGGCTCCGGACGTGTGGGTGAGCGGCGCCACCTTCGCCGATGCGCGGCGGATGAGCGAGGCCAACCCGCAGCAGTCGCGTTACCGCTGGCCCAGCGTGGAGCTGGTGAGCTGGCGCTCCGAGGACGGCGCCGATCTCCAGGGCCTCCTCTACAAGCCGGAAGGGTTCGATCCGTCGAAGAAGTACCCGATGGTGGTGTACTTCTACGAGTCGCTCTCGGACAACCTGCACCAGTACCGGATGGACGTGCCGCGCAACACGATCCAGCCCACGCTGTACGCGTCGAACGACTACCTGGTGTTCATGCCGGACATCCACTACACCACCGGCTACCCAGGGCAGAGCGCCATGCGCTCCATCGTCCCCGGCGTGCGCGCGCTGATCGGCCGCGGCTTCGTGGACTCGGCCAGGGTGGCGATCCAGGGGCAGTCGTGGGGCGGCTACCAGGTGGCATACATGATCACCCGCACGCCCATGTTCCGTGCGGCCATGGCGGGGGCGCCGGTGGCCAACATGACGAGCGCGTACGGCGGCATCCGCTGGCAGAGCGGCCTGGCGCGCGCCTTCCAGTACGAGCGCGGGCAGAGCCGCATCGGCGCCACGCCGTGGCAGAACCGGGAGCTGTACATCGAGAACTCCCCGCTCTTCGCCGCGGACCGCATCCAGACGCCGCTCATGATCATGCACAACGACAACGACGGCGCCGTGCCCTGGTACCAGGGGATCGAGATGTTCGTGGCGTTGCGGCGGCTGGGGAAGGAGGTGTACCTGATCAACTACAACGGCGACGAGCACAACCCCACCAAGCGCGCCAACCAGGTTGACGTGGCGATTCGGATGATGCAGTTCTTCGATCACCACCTCAAGGGCCGCCCGCAGCCTGACTGGATGCGCCAGGGCGTCCCCTTCTTGAACAAGGGCCGCGACCAGGTGCTCCCCGCCGCCGAGGTGCCGCAGCCCGGCGCCCCGGCTACGGCCGCGACGGCGCAGCCCTGACGCGCTGAACTGCAGGGCTCACACAGAGGCACAGAGAAAGGCAGAGAGCTTTCTCTGTGCCTCTGTGCCTCTGTGCCTCTGTGTCTCCGTGTGGAATCCGCTTTTTCGGATTCTGGCAACCGGCTGGCCGCGTGCCCGCCGGACATAGCTTGCATTCCTTTTTAGACAAACCTTGACGCGGAGGGTGCGCGGTTAAGATATTGCGGTCTGAAGTGGATTCTCCCCCCTACGCACCGGCACATCCTCGCCTCACGTGAGCCCTCACTCCCGCGCCAGAACCCCACTTGGGACGTACCCTGAGGGGGGGGTAAAAGGGGCGATTCTGTGCAGAGGGACCTGAGACCCCGTGCGCGCCGGCCGCACGTACATAGCGAAGTCCCACCTTTTTGCAACGGATTCTACGATGCACAATCAACGCGGCTCAGTGCGGGCACGTGCCTATCTCCTCGTAGTCGCCGTCTCCACGATGACGGCTTGTGACCGTTCCGGAAGCCCTCTCGCCCCGCCCGACCGCGGCCCCGAAGGGACGGTGGTGAGAGACGGCGGCCGGCCCGCGACTTTTCGCGGCCCTCCTCTTACGCGGGAGCAGGCGCGTCAGAAGAGGATCGTGCACGCGAGGACTGCGCTCGCCCATGCGCGGGCCGGAGCCACTATCCGCTTCAGCGACGGTCGGGAGCTTTCTGGAGCGGACGCGGTCCTTTACTGCGAGCGTACGTTGCACGCGCTCGAGTCGGGCTTGTCTCCGCTTTCGGTGCGAAGGGTCGCGGATCCGTCCGCTGGGATCACATCGATGGCGGCGGAAGACGACGGCGGGTATGTCTATGGCCAGACAATGCTGCACGGAAGCATGGATATGTCATGGGTCTGGGCGTGGACAGAAGGAAAGGGCGCGGACTTGGTCAGGATCGAGGGATATATCGACGTAGGTCTCATGTCCACAGTCGGGGGCCACTGGAAATCGGAAAGGGAATATTACGCAGAGATGGCGTACGGGGATGAAGTTGGTACCAGCGCGGAGATCAGGTGGGACTACAATTGGCAGATGCAATACACGGACGCCGTCTCCGAGCACGACGCGCAATATGGCTCGTTTATTTCGTGGACTGTCTCACAAGCTAGTCGCTGATGCAAGAGCGTCCAAACTTCAGGGTCACACGCAACGCTTTGGCGGCACTTTCCGCCGGGCTCCTCTGCGGGATGGTGGCGGCACGTGCGATTTCACAGTCGCACGCGGACCGCGCGTGCCCCGAGAACGGCGTCCGGTGGACGGAGCCGGTCACGCGTCCGGGCGTGAACTTCGTCTGGCCGGAACTGGCCCTGGGCCAGGAAGCCGCGTACGCGTTCGCCTTTGTCAGGCCGGGGGTGCCGGGTGCAATCCGCGGCATCGTCGCGCTGCAGCGTGGCACGGAGGAGTTGGGGATGCCTCCCGGAGCAATTGATTTCTACGATCCCGTGCTGGCCGTGGATCGCGCCGGCACGCTGCACGCCGTCTGGGGAGAGCATGCGGCGGGCGCGGCCCGCAATTCGGACCCATCCGGCCTGCCGCGAATGGCGGACCAAACCCGGCTCGGCCGCATCCTGCACGCGCAGCGCCGAAACGGACGCTGGAGTGAGGCACGGGTCGTATACCGCGCGCCAGGCATAAGATGGCATCGCGCGCTGCTCACCCGGCTGGAGCAGGACGCGGGTGGGAATCTGCACGTCGCCTTCGTCGTCGGACGGTCCCCCGGTTTGAACATGCTCGTCCACCTTCGCCTCGGCCCGGACGGCTGGCGAACGACGGAGTTGGTGGGGGGCCGGCCCCGCCGTGCCGGTACTGGACCGGTGAGCGACAGAATGATCGCCACGAGCGGCGGTATATACCCCAGCCTTGCGGCGGGGAAGGGACGCCGCATCTATCTTGCGTTCGCCAGCCCCGCTGTCCCGATCTCCGGCCGCGCGAATTTTGGCGGGGATACGAACAGCCTGTGGGTGCGGCGATCCGACGACGCGGGATTGACGTGGGGCGCGCCCGTTCTCGTGCACCGTTCGGGAAATGTGGGAGGGTACGAGCCGAAGGTCGTCACGACCGGCGGCGATTCCGTCCATCTGATCTGGCGGACGCAGGTGGACCCACGTTTCGGGCAAGACGAGATCCGGCACGCCATCTCGACGGACGGGGGCGTGACGTGGGCGAGTCCGATTCAGGTTCGACTGCCGGGGCCATATCCCGTCCGTCACCTGCGGGTGGTGGCAACCACGAAGGGTGAGCTCTACCTCGCGTTCGGGCATCAGCCAGGGAACCTCCCGGATTCGCTGAAATCGAAACCCGGCCCCGTCAACGATCAGATCTTCTATGCCCATTGGCGTCCGCTCGGCTGGTCGGTGCCGCGGCCGCTCCGGCCCGAGCTGCATGTGCACCCCTTCGATCTCCGCATCGATGGAGCCGACCGTCTTCACCTGCTGTGGGCCTACCAGGCCTCGGCAGATTCTCCGCGGCGCCTCCAGAGTTACGCTGTAGGCTCGCCATGTGCGTCTTAGGCTGAAAGAACCGATGCCCTGACATGCGCAGGCGCCCGGCTCGGGAACCATGATGCCACCGGGAGTCTGAGTGTCGTGCGGCGATGTCCACCGGCGCGACGACGGGCGCGCCGCAACCCTGAACGTCACCCCCATGCCGCTCCGCTCCATCCGCCGGCTGACGGCGGCGCTTCTCCTGGCCTGGGCCGCGCCCTCCGCGGCCCAGGCGCCCGACACGGCGTCCGTGGTGGGACGCGCGGTCGACGCGGCGACGCTGGCGCCGCTCGCGGGTGTGCAGGTCCGCATGTCGTCGCTGAAGCGCACGGCCGTCAGCGACTCAAACGGCGTGTTCAGGATCGGCGGCGTGCCGCTGGGCGACCATCCCACGATGGTGACCCGCCTTGGCTACCGCGCCACGGTGGCCGTCTGGCGAGTGGGCCGCGAAGGGCTGGAGCTGGAGGTGCCGCTGGCCGCGGAGCCGCTGATGCTGGAGGCGATCCGGGTGCAGTCGGGCCGCTTCGAGCGGCGGATTCGCTCCAGCGGGTCCACGGTGCGCGGCTTCGGCGACCAGGAGCTCATGCTGAGCGCGGCCCCGGACGCCAGCGAGTTCGTCCGCACCAGGATGGGGCTGGCGATGACCACGTGCGGCAGCCTCTCCAGCGGGGGAGCGGCGGATTGCGTGCGCGTCCGCGGCGCCCCGGTGCGCCCGTGCGTCATCGTGGACGAGCGCCCCGCGTTCGGCGGCCTTACGGAGCTCGGATTGTATAGGCCCCAGGATCTCTTTCGCGTCGACGTGCTCGCGGGCGGCGCGGTGATCCAGGTGTACACCACGCAGTTCGTCCAGCGGATGACGCAGCGGAGGTGGACGCCCATGTCGCCCGACAACCTCGCCCGGATCGCCTGCGTCGGCGGCGGCCGCTGACTGCTTTGCCTCACGCGAAGCCGCAAAGACGGCAAAGGACCGTAAGGAAAAGCTTTCTTTGCGGCTTTGTGCCTTCGCGTGAGACCGCTGTTCGGAAGCTGGAGGGTGGCTGATTTCCGGGCAGCCACCCATCGCCGCCGTATCGCTCGTCTTTTCGTCCGCACCGCGCTTCCTCGTCCAGAATCCGCACGCGGCACCCTGCTCCGCCGCTCCGTATCCGCGACACCTATCTGATTCAACCGCATCATCTTACACGATTCACCCCGTGCGGCACCGCTTTCGCCCTTGGGCAGGGACGGGCGCGCCTCCGGCGGGCGCCCCGCTCTCACTCCGGCGGGATGGTATCGATGAAGACGATGATCGGATCGGCGCGCGCCAGGTACGCCGTCGCGAGCGGCGGGTGAGGACCAGGATCATGAGCCCCCACTTCGAGCCCACCGCCATGGCGGAGGCCCGGCGGTTCGCGGAGGCGCGCCACTGGCAGGCGGTGCAGCGCGTGCTGGGGCCGCTGCGCGCCTCGCTGCACGCCGAGCCCGAAGCCCTCCTCCTCCTGGCCGAAGCGCTCTTCCGCCTGGACGACCGCCCCGCAGCGCTCGCCCACGCCGACGACGCGCTGCGGGAGCTCCGCGCGCGCGGCGACCACGCGGGCGCGCTGCGGGCGCAGAACCTGGCGGGTGTGATCCTGCTGGAGATGGGCGCGCTGGACGAGGCCCGCATCCGCCTGGAAGACGCGCTGGAGACCGCCGCGGGCGAGGGGATGGACAAGGTGCGCGCCGACGCCGCCACCAATCTCGGCGTGCTGCACGACATGCGGGAGCAGCCGGGGCGGGCCGCCGAGTGGTACCGGATCGCGCGCGCCCTCTACCACCAGCTCGGCGATGCGGTGGGCGAGGCGCGCATCCTCCACAACCTGGGCATCGCGCACCAGGCGCTGAAGTCGTGGGACGAAGCGGACCGCTGCTTCGCCCGCGCCGCCGACCTGGCGCAGTCCGCGGGCGAGCAGCAGCTCTTCGCCTTCGCGGTGGTCGCGCGCGGCGAGGTGGCGCTGATGCGCGGCGACCTGCCCGCCGCCGAGCGGTTCGCGCGCCAGGCCCTCCTCCGCTTCGACTGCCACAGCACCCTCTACGGCCTCGCGGAGGTGCGGAAGCTCCTGGGGATGGTGGCCTGGGCCCGCGGCGATCTCTCCGCCGCCCGTTGCGAGCTGGACAGCGCCGTCACCCTCTGCGAGATGAGCTACGCCCCGCTGGTGGACGCCGAGGTGCGCGTGGAGCGCGGCCGCTTCCGCCTGGAGACCGGCGACCCCGACGCCGCGCGCGAAGACCTGGAAGCCGCCGCCCGTGCCTTCGACGCCCTCCGCGCCCCCCGCCGCGCGCAGGCCGTCCGCTCGCTCCTATCCCCTTCTCGCGAGCACGCCCGCGTGGCGTAAACAGCAAAAGCCTCACACAGAGGGCACAGAGGGAACAAAAAGCCACAGAGAAAACCCTTCGCGGTTCTCTCTGTGGCTCTGTGTCTCTGTGTGAGGCCTCTACTCGCCGTCCGCCGCCTCCGCCCACACCTCGGCGGTGCCGTCCGGGCCGTAGACGACGTGAACGTTCCAGGGGCGGCAGCAGACCTCGCAGTCTTCGACGTAGCCCTGACGCGTGCCGCTGCCGGGGTCCAGGGCGATCTCCACCAGCTCGCCGCAGTACGGGCACTGCACGGTGGCGCCCGTGTCCGCCACGCCGTCGCCCAGCGGGAAGTCGGCTTCGAGGTCGTCGTCCCAGGGCGCGGGGTCTTCTGAGATGAAGATCATCCGCCCGCCACCCGCCGGCACCATGCGGCGAGGCGCTCCAGCTCGTCGTCGCCGAAGCCGGCCAGCAGCTCGGCTTCGGCGGCCTCGCGCGCGCGGACG
>DASVVI010000022.1:0-4809 GCA_036386635.1 Longimicrobium sp. | reverse complement strand
ATCGTGTAGCCGCTGATATTGCCCCGCGAGATCCCAATGTTCAATTTGGCTATGCGCTAACACTTCAAAAAAAAGGGGACCTTCAAGATGCTGTTGCCCGCTTTCGAACAGCTATTGAGCTCAACCATGAGTCCTACTTGGCACGTCTGGGACTCGCTAGTGCGTTAAAGCAACTTGGAAACAACGAGGAAGCCATAAGTATTGCTGCGGACGGTCTAGGGATGTTGAATGGAGACGGCTCCCCCGAAGCATATTATCAGTGTGGTTTTCTCCTCCGCGAGCTAAATGCGTTGGACGCTGCCGAGCGAGCTTTCCGCGCCGCAATCGGTCACAATCGGGAGTATGCTCTTGCGTACTCACATCTGGGAGGTGTTTTAGGCGACCAGGGGCGCTGGATCGAGTCTGTAGAAGTTCAAGAGAGTGCGGTTAGGTTGGGCTTACGGACAGCAGATGCATATTTTGGACTCGGGTACGCGCTCCGCATGATCGGTCAACTTGCTCGTGCTGAAGCTGCATATCGTGAATCGATTGCAATCGATCCCCTCTACTCTCAGGCATATTCCCATCTAGGTGGGGTGCTAGGCGACCTTGGTCGATGGGCGGAATCAAGGGAAGTGCAGATGCAATCGGTTGAACTTGGTGAAAACACCGCCACGGCTCACTACGGATTGGGGTTTGCCAACTACAAGCTGCGTCTTTGGATTGAAGCCGAGAAGCACCTTAGGTTGGCAACACAACTGGACAACAATCATGCGTGGGCATTTTCCTACCTTGGCGGTGCTCTAGTTCAACTCCGTCGTTTCGATGATGCGTTAGGCGCTTGCCTTCACGCCATCCAGCTAAAAGGCGATAATCCGACCTTTTATTTTACTCTTGGATTGGTGTACAGGAAAAAACGAGATCTTGCTGGAGCCGAACAAGCCTTTTGCCGCGCGACCGAGCTAAATCCGGAGTTCGCCCTCGCCTGGTCATACCTTGGCAGTGTGCGCGGGCTACTCGGGCTCTGGGAGCAAGCGGTAGAGGCGTGTAAGGCAGCCGTTGCCCTGAACCCTGGGAAGGCTGAAATGCATTTCGGACTGGGTCGAGCTCTGTTTCATGCTGGTCTTACGTCTGCAGCGCACGAATATCGGGCTGCGTTGGACCTGAAGCCAGAGCACGCATTAGCACGCGAGGAACTGGAACGGGTCAAGTTGCTGCTTCCGCCGATTTGAGCTAGATCAACTATGGACAGAAAACCGGTCCGATAGCACGCCTCCCGCGCTTGTGCGCGTGCAAAATCTCACACAGGCGATCTGCCCTGGGCCTAGTAGCGAAAAGATGCGCACCATTGGCATCAGATACGCCATGGCGACGCAAGCGCGGGGAAGGCTCTTTGGGACGAGTCTCTCGCGCGCCCCTCCACAATTCACGGTGAAACTTAAACAAGAGCCACCCGGAACGGCCAAGCAAGCTCGGTCCAAGACAGAAATACGACTGGACCCCGTTGCACAGGGAGAATCCCCGGACCGCTCAACGCAGGGCGAAGGGGCTGTAAATCTCCTAACAGAGTACGATAGACCGGGCCGACTACTCTGCACGAGATCGCGTAGGGAGAGCCGAGCCGCTCGCGCTCTGCAACCCCAATCTCCGTATAGCATGCATCCACATAAGGCATATCCTCAGTCGGAGCAGACGACCGCTTCTGCATCGCGCTCTTGGAAGCGGGCTCGGATCGCCGCTAGAGACCCCAATGGCCTATCATTGCCCGGCGGCTAATACTAGGCGGCGGGCTGCCGGTTGGGTGTGCTGGGGCTGCTGAGTGGGGTTTCCTTCGCAACGGGGCCGCGCTCTCCACTGTCTCCGGTGGGATGATCGTGGGATAGGGGGCGTGTCGTGGTGGACGGGGGTCGAGTTCAAGGAGTTCTGCGAGCGGTTCCGCGCGTGGTCGACGGGCACCAACGTGGTGGGCGAGGCGCGGGGGGCGGCTCAGGTCGCATCCGCGCGGGGACGTGCCCTCCAATTCGAGACTGTGCCGCTGCGCAACGGCACAGGAGTGGTGACGCAACAATCCGGAACCCGCGCGTCAACGGTTGTCGAAGAATTCCTGAGAGAGTAGCGTGTACGGCCAATTCGGTGGCAACATCGCCAGCACACCGCGCCAGAGCACCGGGAGCAGCCAAGCGAACGAGCCGTAGCCGTTGCTTTCGCAAGCAGAACGGGCGTCGCACTACCGAAAGGCGGTAGAGGTGGGCTCTTGAAGCTGCACGATTCGCAGTGGCGGGAGGTGCTGGAGACGCTGCCGCACTGGGAGGCGCTCTCGGCCGCGGCGCGGCGCGCGTTCATCGGGATTCGGCCGGGGGCAGGGTTTCGCGGTGGAGGCGCTCGGCGAGGCCGGGCTGCTGGTCGCTCCCACGGGTCGCGGCACGCTGCACGCGCTGAAGCCGGCTGCGCCCGCTGCGGCTGATGCGGCCTCAGCGATGTTGCCCATATGCGCTCTTTCTTGCCGCGGGCTTTTTGGGTGGCGTTCACCAGCAAAGCCCCAGTCGGCCTAGTCTTCCTCCTGCCACCTTCACTTTATCCCCATTCCCTGTGACAGAGCCAACCCCGCCCCTCACCAAGCTCGCGGATTTCCCCGCTCACCTAGACGCGCCCCTCGGTCCCATCGGCCTCTCCCTGTCCGGTGGGGGGTACCGGGCGGCGGGGTTCCACCTGGGGGTGCTGGGGCTGCTGAGCGACGTGGGGCTGCTGCGCAACGTGGCGGCGCTCTCCACTGTCTCGGGCGGGACGATCGTGGGGATGCGGTGGATCGTGTCGCTGCTGGACGGGGTGGCGTTCGAGGAGTTCCGCGAGCGGTTTCGCGCCTGGCTGACGGCCACCAACGTGGTGCGCGAGGCGCTGGAGCGGCTCACGTCGTACCCGGGCGGGGAGGTGCGCTCGAATCCGAGCCTGATCCGCTGCGCCGCGGCCGTGTACGCCGCGCCCGACTTCCTCGGCGACCGGCGCCTGGGCGAGGTGCTCGATGGCGAGGGCATCCCGGCCGAGATCATCTTCAACTCCACGGAGTTCCGCAGCGGCCTCGACTTCCGCTTCCGCCGCAGCCCGAACCCCCGCGCGAAGGTCGGCAACGGCAACTTCCCCGTGCCGCGCGAGGTGGCCGCGCAGGTCAGGCTGGCGGACGTGATGGCGGCATCGTCGTGCTTCCCTGGCGGCTTCGAGCCGATCCTCTTCCCCGACGAGTTCCACTGGGCGCCGGGCGTGCTGGAGCGCGTCCGGCAGGAGCTGGGGACGAAGTTCGAGCCGGCGCTCCCGCTGATGGACGGCGGCATCTACGACAACCAGGGGGTGGAGAGCGTCCTCCGCGCGAACGAGCACGGCGAGGCCGACACCCTGCTGATCTCCGACACCAACACGCGGCAGGCGGCGCTCTACGTCACCCCTCCCGCGCCACGGCGCGGATGGTTCACCCTGCGGATGGCCGCGTGGGCCGGTCGGCTGCTCTTCGTGCTGGCGGCGGCATCGGTGGTGGCGCTGGGGGTGCACGCGTGGCGGGAGAAGCTCGGGAACGGATGGCAGTGGCAGGACATCCTGGTGTACGTGGTGCCGGGCATCCTGTGCATCGCGACCATCGCGGCGCTGATTGAGGCGCGGCGGACGGCGCTTGAAGTACGGACGCGGCTGCGCACGCAGGTGCAGATCGCCCACGCCTGGAAGGACCTGCGCGACCTCACCCTCACCGAGGCCATGGTCCTGGTGGAGCTGCGCGCCCTGTCGCTGATCTCCCTCACCTCCAACGTGTTCATGAAGCGGGTGAGGGGGCTGGTGCAGGCCAGCGTCTTCGGCAATGTGCGTTACGAGAAGAAGCGGGCGATGGTGCTGCTCTACGGCCTCGACGAGCCCCACCCGAAGCTGTACGGCGAGGTCCCCTCGCTGCGCCCCTCGCAGCACCTGGTGGACGATGTGCGCCGCGTGGACACGATGTCCACCACCCTCTGGTTCGACTCCCCCGACCAGCTTCCCACGCTGGAGCGCGTGGGTGCGGCCACGGCCACCTTTTCGCTCCTGCGCCTCATCGTGGAGCGGCACGGCCCCGATGGAGGCCCTGCCGGCTCGCCCGTACGCGAGCTGTTCGACCGGCTGCGCGGCAAGTGGGACGGCTTCAACGCCGCCGCCTGAAACCGCGGGGCATGGCGAAAACGGGGGCGGACCGGTCATCCGGTCCGCCCCCGTCGCTCTTCCCTGCACGAATCTCAGCGCGGCCCGCTCAGCGACTCGTCGAGCCAGAGGACCAGCCGCTCCAGCATCGACTCGTCCTTGTCGATCACCTGGCGCGCGCCGGCGTCGTGGGCGCGCGAGTGAAGCTCCGGCGCGCGCGATCCGGTGACGAACGCGATCGGTATGCTCGCGAACGCGGGGAGGGTGCGCAGGGCGCGGCAGCACTCCACGCCGTCGCGGCCGGGCATGTCGTTGTCCAGCAGGACGGCATCGGCGCGGCCGCTGTCGCGCTCGGCCCACCCCAGCAGGTCGTCGCCGCTGGCGAAGGGGAGCACCTCGAAACCGCGGCAGCGCAGCACCGATGAAAGCAGGTACCCCTGGTCCGGGTCGTCGTCGGCGAACGCGATGCGAAAAGCTTGCGGCATAACCAGGGCGTGTGAGGGCAGGACGGTTGCCCCCACACGGATGGCAAGGTCCGGCCCACTGCGCAGGATCAGCCAAGTCTTTGCAGGAGGTGCCTTTGGGATGATACGTCCGGAATCGTCGATGTTCCGCTACGGGAACGGGCGCGCCCGTTCGGGAACAGATGGGGATGGTTCCCCGGACGGGGGCGTCGGC
>DASVVI010000021.1:0-7364 GCA_036386635.1 Longimicrobium sp. | reverse complement strand
CTCTTCGACCTGGCGTCGCTCACCAAGGTGATCGCGACCACCACCGTCGCCATGCGGATGGAGCAGGACTCGCTGCTGGACCTGGACCGCACGGTAGCCTCGTACCTCCCCGAGTTCAACGATTCCGCCAAGGCGGGGATCACCCTGCGGATGCTGGTGGCGCACAACGGTGGGATGGAGGCCGGGGCGGCGCTGCATCGGCAGTTCCGCGGCCGCGAGGCGTTTCTCCAGCAGATCAGCCAGCGGCCGCTGCGCTTCACCCCCGGCACGCGCACCGTCTACAGCGACTGGGACATGGTGCTGAGCGGCTTCATCATCGAGCGGCTCACCGGCAAGACGCTGGACGTGGTCGCGGACGAGCAGGTCTTCCGCCCGCTGGGGATGCGCGACACGCGCTGGAACCCCGGCGCCGCGCTCCGCCCCCGCACCGCCGCGACCGAGGTGGCGGCGGACCGCGGGGGGCTGATCTGGGGGGAGGTGCACGACGCCAACGCCTGGGCCATCGGCGGGGTGGCGGGGCACGCGGGGCTCTTCAGCAGCGTGCGCGACATGGCCGTCTTCGCCCAGATGCTGCTGAACGGCGGCGAGTACAACGGCGTGCGCATCCTCCGCCCGCAGACGGTGGCGCGCTGGACGGCGCCGCAGGGGCGCGGGGCGAGCCGCGCGCTCGGGTGGGACACGCCCTCCGATCACTCCAGCGCGGGTCGCTACTTCGGGCCGCGCTCCTTCGGCCACACGGGGTACACGGGCACCTCGCTCTGGATCGATCCGGAGCGCGGGCTTTTCGTCATCATCCTCACCAACCGCGTGAACCCCACCGCCGAGAACCAGAAGCACGTCCCCCTGCGCCGCGCCATCGCCGACGCCGTGCAGGAGGCGATCACGGATGCGCCGCTGGTGGATTGGGAGGCGAGGCGGCAGTAGGGGAATGGGGAATGGGGAATGGGGAACCCTCCTTTGTCGCCCCCCTTTTTTGTCATCCTGAGCGACGCGCCTCTCCGCCTTCTCCCTTGCTCCGACCTTTTGGCGCGGAGTGAAGGATCTACTCCGCGTGACGAGGGGCCCGGCGTGCGGCGCCGTCCTCCTGCCTCGTCGGCTACATCCTTCGGTCGCCGCATGAGTATGGAGCGAGGCCGGGATCGGTTGGGCGGCTTCCTCAGGATGACAAAAGGGGGGAGGCACTGGGCACCAGGCACGGAATGGGGAATGGGGAGGGGGAGCCGGGACGCCACGGTAGCACCCCACCACCTCTGTCATCCTGAGCGACGCGCGGCTCGGTCCCTTCCCGTGCTCCAACCTTTGGCGCGGAGTGAAGGATTTACTGCGTGTGGCGAGGGGCCCGTGGCGCGGCGCCGTCCTCCTGCCTCGCCGGCTAGATCCTTCGGTCGCCGCAGAAGTGTGGTGTGACGGCGGGATCGGTCGGGCGGCTTCCTCAGGATGACAAGATTGGGGGATGGAGCGAGCAGGGGAGGGGGAGCCGGACGCCACGGTGCACCCGCACCTCTGTCATCCTGAGCGACGCGCCGCTCCCGACCCTTACCGTGCTCCAACCTGTGGCGCGGAGTGAAGGATCTACTGCGCGTGGCGAGGGGCCCGTGGCGCGGCGCCGTCCTCCTGCCTCGCCGGTTAGATCCTTCGGGCGCCGCAGGAGTGTGGAGCGAGGCAGGGATCGGTCTTGCGGCTTCCTCAGGATGACAAAAGGGGGGGAAGGCGTACCCACTAGGCACTGGGCACTTGGCACTAGGTTCCACCGATGTTACATCGTTTGTCCTTGCGCTGGGCCATCTTCCGTGCTAGAAAAGGGGCTTGCGTGGCGCGCGGAGGGCGCCCACAGACGAACCAGCAAACCCCGAACGAGGTGGCATGGCGCAGACCCGTGAGCGCGTCCCCGTCGTCATCGTAGAGTACGACCAGATCGCCAACACCATCGCACGCCGCATCGCGGAGATCATCCGCGAGCGCAACGCCCAGGGGCGGCCCGCGGTACTGGGGCTCGCCACCGGGAGCACGCCCATCGGCATCTACCGCGAGCTGATCCGGCTGCACAGGGAAGAAGGGCTCGACTTCTCCAACGTCGTTTCCTTCAACCTTGACGAGTACTACCCCATGGACCCGGAGAGCATCCACAGCTACCACCGGTACATGCGGGAGAACCTCTTCGACCACATCAACATCCCGCAGGGGAACGCCCACCTCCCGCCCGGCAACATTGAGCGCGCGCGGGTGGAGGAGGCGTGCGCGGAGTACGAGGACGCCATCCGCGCGGCGGGCGGCATCGACTTCCAGATCCTGGGGATCGGCAAGACGGGGCACATCGGCTTCAACGAGCCGGGCTCGGGGGTCAACAGCCGCACCCGCCTGATCGCGCTGGACACAGTCACCCGGCGCGACGCCGCGGCCGACTTCTTTGGCGAGGACAACGTCCCCACCGAGGCGGTGACGATGGGCGTGGCCTCCATCCTGGACGCGCGCGAGATCGCGCTGGTGGCCACGGGCGAGCACAAGGCCGCCATCGTACGCCGCTCGGTGGAGGGGGAGCCGGACCCGGACGTGGCCGCCACGTACCTGCAGGACCACGTCAACGCCACCTTCTACCTGGACCCCGCCGCCGCCGCCGAGCTCACGCGCATCAAGACGCCGTGGGTGGTGGGCGAGGTGACGTGGACGCGCAAGCTGGAGATAGAGGCGGTGATCTGGCTGAGCCAGACCACGGGGAAGAGCATCCTGAAGCTGGACCCGGAGGACTACCGCGAGAACCACCTGAGCGCCCTGCTGGCGCGCTACGGATCGGCCGGGCCGCTGAACGGCGAGGTGTTCAACGCGCTGATCTCCAAGATCCGCGGGCGCAGCAAGCTGCCGCAGGGGAAGCGCATCATCGTCTTCAGCCCGCACCCGGACGACGACGTCATCTCGATGGGCGGCATCCTCAACAAGCTGCACCAGAACCACAACGACATCGTCGTGGCGTACCAGACGTCGGGCAACATCGCCGTCTTCGACCACGAGGTGCGCCGCTACCTGGACTTCCTGCAGCGATTCGGCAGCGACTTCGCAAACGGCGGGGAGCTGCTGGACCTCACGCAGCGGATGGAGTCGTTCCTGGACAGCAAGCACCCGGGGCAGGTGGACATCCCCGAGGTGCAGACGATCAAGCAGCGCATCCGCGAGGCCGAGGCCGTCTCCGGCATCGAGACGTTCGGGATGACGCGCGACCAGGCGTGCTTCCTCAAGCTCCCCTTCTACCAGACGGGGAAGGTGCGCAAGGACCCCATCGGCCCGGAGGACGTGGCCATCGTCCTGCGCCTGCTGGAGGAGCAGCGGCCGGAGCTGATCTACGTGGCCGGCGACCTGTCCGACCCGCACGGCACCCATCGCATGTGCCTGGAGGCGGTGGAGCGCGCCCTTCAGCAGTACAGCGGCAAGCAGCCCGAGGTGTGGTACTACCGCGGCGCGTGGCAGGAGTGGAGCGTGAGCGACGCGGACATCCTGGTGCCGCTCAGCGAGGAGGAGCTGCGCACCAAGATCCTGGCGATCTACAAGCACCAGAGCCAAAAGGACAAGGCGCCCTTCCCGGGGCAGGACGAGCGCGAGTTCTGGCAGCGCGTCGAGGAGCGCAACACGGGCACGGCGCGCATCGTCGACCAGCTGGGCCTTCCCGAATACTTCGCCATGGAGGCGTACGTGGTGCGCAAGAACGGCCAGCCGGTGGAGCAGGAGACGATCTCCACCAGCGGCCTAGCCCGTCCGCCCCGCCACCGCCGCGCGACCGACGTACCCGGTGCGCGCGGGGTCGAGCTGGCCGGCGCCGCGGGGTAACGGAGTGGAGACCTTTGCGGGAGTGGACGGCGGCGGCACCCGCACCACGCTGGTGCTGGCCGACCGCTCCGGTCGCGAGATCCTGAGGCGGGTGGGGGGCGCGGGGCTGGTGGACCCGCGCCACCCCCTCGCCAGCGCCGCGCTGGTGGCCGACCTGGTGCGCGGCGCCATGGCGGAGGCGGGGCTCACCGATCCCCCCACCGCCCTCTGCGCCGGGCTCGCGGGCGTGGGGAACGAGACGGAGCGCCTCGCCGTGGAGAATGCGCTCGCCGCCGAAGGCGTGGCGGGGCGCGTGCGGATCGTGACGGACGGCGAGATCGCGCTCGAGGGCGCCCTTGGCGGCGGGGCGGGCGTGCTGATCATCGCCGGCACCGGTTCCGTGGCATTCGGGCGCGGGGAAGACGGGCGGGTGGAGCGGTGCGGCGGGTGGGGGATGTTCGTGGGCGACGAGGGGAGCGGATACTCGATCGGCCGCTCCGGCATCATCGCCGCCCTGCGCGCCGCCGACGGGCGCGGCCCCGCCACCGCCCTCCTCGCCGACCTGATGGCGGAGATGGGGGTGGACACGCCCAGCGGGATTCCGCCGTGGGTGGGCCGCGCGGCCAAGGGCGACATCGCCGCGCTCTCCCGCCACGTCACCGCCGCCGCCGACGCGGGCGACGGCGTCGCGCTGGAGGTGCTGCGCCGCGAGGCGGGTGAACTGGCGCTGCACCCGCGCGCCCTGGCCGAGGGGCTGGGTCCCTGGACGGCGCCCGTGTCGGTCGTCTACCACGGCGGCGTCCTCTCCTCCCCCCTGTACGCGCGCCTGGTGACGGAGGCGCTCGCGGGCGGGCCGCACGAGCTCCGCGTGCGAGAGCCGGTCGCGGATGCGGTGGCGGGGGCGCTGGCGCTGGCGATGCGGTGAGGGCCCCCTCCCCCCGGCCCCCTCCCCCGCCTGCGGGGGCGCAGGGCGGGTGAGGGGGAGAACGCCAGTGCAAGCTGCGCGGATCTGGTAGGGGCAGCCCCGCGTGGCTGCCCGTGCCCTCCCGCGCGACGAACCCCGCACCCCGCACCCGATGCACGCCACCGCCCCTCCCCCAGGTTGTTTTGGGGGAGGGGCAGCGAGGAACGAGCGGGGAGGGGGCCCTGCCGGCCTGCCTCCCCCGTCATCTCCCCCTCCCACAAATCCGCATGCCCAACTCGATCCGCCTCGCCGCCGTCGCTCTGGCGCTGCTCGCCTCCTGCACGAACCCGCCGCGCACGGGGCCTGCGCCGGATGCGCCGTACGACCTGCTGATCCGCGGGGGGCGCATCGTCGACGGCACGGGGAGCCCGTGGTACCGCGGGGACGTGGCGGTGCGCGGGGACCGGATCGTGGCCGTGGGGCTCCTGCCAGGAGCACGGGCCCGCGACACCATCGACGCCACGGGGCTCATCGTGGCGCCGGGGTTCATCGACATGCTGGGCCACTCGGAGTACCCGCTCCTGGCCGACCCGCGCGCCATCTCCAAGATTACGCAGGGCGTCACCACCGAGATCACCGGCGAGGTGACCAGCGTGGTGCCCGTCAACGAGAACACGCTGCGCGAGCTTCCCTCCGAGACCCGCCCCCGCGTCACCTGGACCGACCTGGACGGCTACTTCGCGGCGCTGGAGCGCGCCCGGCCCGCCATCAACCTGGGCACCTTCGTCACCGTGGGCTCGGTGCGGCGCTACGTGATCGGCGACGCGGACCGCCCCGCGACGCCCGCCGAGGTGGAGCAGATGAGGGGGCTCGTTGCGGGCGCGATGCAGCAGGGTGCGATGGGGCTCTCCAGCGGGCTCATCTATGCGCCCGCGTCGTACGCCAGCACCGAGGAGGTGACGGAGCTCGCGCGCGTGGCGGCGCGCTACGGCGGCGGATACGCCTCGCACATCCGCTCCGAGGGCGACCGGCTCGTCGAGGCGATCAACGAGGCGATCTCCATCGGCGAGGGGGCGGGGACGTGGGTGCAGATCCACCACCTCAAGGCCTCAGGCCGCGCCAACTGGGGGAAGATGCGCCCCGCCGTCGCCGCCATCGAAGCCGCCCGCGCCCGCGGCGTGGACGTGACGGCGGACCAGTACCCCTACATCGCCTCCGGGACCGGGCTGGACGCCACCATCCCCAACTGGGCGCACGCGGGGGGCACCGACTCGCTCCTCGCCCGCCTGAGCGACCCCGTCACCCGCGCCCGCCTGCGCGCCGAGCTCTCCGGGGGCGGCACGGACTGGAGAATCGGCACCTCCGCGGGCGGCCCCAGCGGCGTGATGATCGCCTCCGTCGGCGCGGACTCGCTGCGCCGCTACCAGGGGATGCGGCTCAGCCAGGTGGCGGAGGCGCGCGGCCAGGAAGTGGTCGACGCCCTCTTCGACGTGCTGCTGGCCGACCGCGCCCAGACCGCCGCCATCTACTTCTCCATGTCCGAGGAGGACCTGGAGTGGGGGATGAAGCAGCCGTGGGTGAGCGTCGGGATGGACGCCGGCGCCCGCGCCGCCGACTCCACCGTCACCAGCCGCCCGCACCCGCGCGCGTACGGCACCTTTCCGCGCATCCTCTGCCGCTACGTGCGCGAGCGCCAGGTAATCACGCTGGAGGACGCCGTGCGCAAGTTCACCGCGCTCCCCGCCTCCCGCGTCGGGCTGGCGGACCGCGGCGTGGTGAAGGCCGGAATGTACGCCGACCTCACCCTCTTCGACCCCGCCACCGTCTGCGACCGCGCCACCTTCGAGAACCCGGTTCAGACCTCGGTCGGCATCCGCCACGTCATCGTCAACGGCACCCCCGTCGTTCGCAACGGCGTGGTGACCGGGGCGCGCTCGGGACGGGGGCTTAGGCGGGGCGGCAAATGACAAATCCCCTGTAGGGGCGCGATTCATCGCGCCCACCCTCCTCCTTCCTCGAAAGATCGCGATATCGCGCACGCCCCTTCGTAGGGGCAGCCCCACGTGGCTGCCCGTGCCCTCCCCGGCTCCGCAGCCGGCAAACGGCACCGAATTGCCGGCTCCCCGCTGCCCCTCGGCCTTGATCTACACCCGCCGACCAATCATGCGCCCCACCACATCGTGGCGGATCATTGCCCTGCCGCTCTTCCTTTTTGTTCTGTGCGCTCCAACCGCCGCCGCCCAGGTTCGGGGCTCGGTCATCGACAGCCTGGGGAACGCCATACCCGCTGCCACCGTCGAGCTGTGGAGCGGCTTGCGGCGCGTCCGGGAGACGCGAACCGACTCGCGCGGCGCCTTCCAACTCCAGACCGACCGCACCTCGCCTCCAACCGGGCTGTTCGTGCGGCGGATCGGGTACGAGAACGGCGCGCTCGCGATCCGCGGCGACACGAGTGTCGTGATCGCGCTTCGTCCGACGGCGTTGCAGCTATCGGGTATCGTCGTGACGGCCGGGATTCGCATCTGTCCGAACCGCGAGGATCCGGCTGCGCGGGCTCTCTGGGAGGCGATGCGGGCGCGGCACCCGAAGCCCGCAGGAACCGTCTACTTCCACTCCCTCGGCACCCTGGTCCGCGCGACTGTCCCGTTTGAACGGATCAACGAGG
>DASVVI010000020.1:0-5446 GCA_036386635.1 Longimicrobium sp. | reverse complement strand
GACTCCAGGTGGCGGCGGACAGGCTCCAGCAGGCCGGGCTCGTAGCGGTCGCGCTCCCAGCGGATCTTGTCGTAGATCAGCACGTCCACCGTCTTCTCGTTCGCCCGCGTGTCCGGCCACTCCGCCAGGTCGATCCCCGCGTGCCAGCTCACGCAGCGGTCGCCGTAGTACGGCTCGAACATCCGCTTCATCCAGTCGCAGGTCACGATGTACGAGCGGAAGCGCGGGTCCTCCATCAGCCCCGGCGCCACCTTGGGATGGTCGAAGAGGCCCGGACCCAGCACCGCCGGGTTGGGAAGATTCCACCCGTCCATGATGTGAGGATATCCCGTGACGCCCACCGGGTGCTCCGGGTGCCGGCGGGCCAGGCGGTAGTCGTTGGTCCGCACGTCGTAGCCCGCGCCGCGCAGGGCGCGCACCAGGAGCTGGTACCAGACCTGGAAGCCGGTGACCTTTTGGCGCCGGGTGAAGGTGTGATACGCGCGGCGCGCCAATCGTTTCAGGTGACGGTCGCCACGCACCCAGCGGTCCGTCACGTGGTCTTCGAAGAAGAGGAGAACCGTCTTTTCGCTCAGCTTGCGCATGGTCGGGCCAGATGTGGCGCGTCGCCGGAGCGGGCACGGAGGCCCGCCCCGGCGACGCAGGGACTTTCGGCGAACAGTAGGGTCAGTAGCGCGCCAGCCGGTCCTTGACGACCCGCCCCGCGTAGCTCGGCGTCCCCGACCAGTCCGTCAGCAGGTCGAACGCCTTGCAGGTGGGCTCGTTCCCCACCACCTGGTCCGGGGCGCCGGTGGCCACGCTCCAGCTCCACGCGACCCACGAGATCCCCAGCTCGTCCGCCTTGTCCAGCACCTTGGGAAGGTAGCCGGTGGTGCAGTTGTAGTTCCCCGTCTCCGTGAGCATCACCGGGTCGGTCTGCGCCAGGAACGCCCAGTCCTTTTCCCACCGGTCGGGCTGCTTGTCGACCCAGTCCCACGGGTGCGCGGAGTAGGCGATGTTGTACCCCTTCACGCGGTACTTGGGGATGGAGTCCAGGTAGTAGCCCCAGTGCGTGCCGGCGATGATCACCATGTTCTGCGCGCCCGTGCTGCGCACCACGTCGTACAGCTGCTGCATCCCCGCGGCCTGGTACGCCGGGCGAAGCTCGTCGTACACGCGGGCCGCCGGCACGACGCCGCCGTTCAGCCAGATGTCCCAGTTGGAGTTGTATCCGTGGAACGCCCAGAACGGCTCGCTGAACAGGTCGAAGAGGACGTTGCCGTCGTCCTTGTAGCGCGACGCCAGGTCCCGCCAGAAGGGGATGGTGTGGTTGACGTCCGCCATCTCCTGCTGCGGATTGGAGTTGTAGATGTCGCCCGGGTAGTTGGCGTCGCCGCGGTCGCTGGTCTGCAGCGCCAGGATCACGCTCAGCCCCGCCGCCCGCGCCGCCTTGACCGCGGCATCCACGCGGCCGGGGTAGGCCGGGTCGTACCAGCGCGCCGTGGGCACCCAGAAGTTCTGCGACACCTCGATGCGCACCACGTTCGCCTTCCAGCCGCGGATGGTGGCGAAGTCGGCCGCGGCCAGGGACCCCGCCATCCGCTCGTCGGACGGGCGGTAGCCCAGCGGCGGGCGCGACACGCCCACGAAGCGGTGCGGCTGGCAGGTGGCGGAGTTGATGATCTTGTTCCCCACCGCCGCGTAGCCGCCCGGCGCCACCGCGATCTCGGTGTCGCCGGACTTCACCACCCCCGGCGTGTCGCAGTTCAGCGCGGCGGGCGGGGAGTCGGTGACGTCGCCGCACGCCGCGGCGATCAGGGTCAGCAGCATCGCGTTCGCCGCGATGCCGAGGCGTGCCGAATGCCGCGGGCGTGTCTTCCCCGCCTGGGGCTGTATCGCGTTGTGCATGTTTTCGTTGCGCATGGGTGCGTGGGCCTCGATTGGGCCCGCGGTCCGGTATCCAGTGCAACAGCTATACCCGCACGGGGTGCTCAATGTGCCTCCTTTTGTTCCCGAACGGGAGCAAGGGGGATCAGGTCCCCCATCAGCACCATGTCCGACACCGCGAGCTGCCGCCGCGCCTCCGCGAAGTGCGCCTGCAGGGGGGCGGGGTCCACCGCGGAGCCGGTGCGCACGTCCGAGCATCCCGACGCCGAGATGCGCGGCAGGCACACCGTGTCGCCCAGCACGAAGCTGCCGTCGCGGAAGAACACCGGCGCGTCCCTGTGCTGCGTGAGGTCGTGCCCCAGGATCACCATGTCGTGGTTGGCGATTCCCAGCAGCCCCAGCACCGTGGGCGCGATGTCCACGTGCCCGGCGGTGGCGGTGCGCACCCCCGCGTGCTCCCCGTGCGGGAGGCGGATGATGAGGGGAAGCCGGTTCTCCTCTCGCCAGTAGCGCGCGTCGAAGCCGGGGGCGCGGCGACCGAAGCCCGCGTGCGTCGTGAGCAGCTTCTCCAGGTCCTGCGGCGGGCCGAGCTGCGCGTCGTGGTCGCCGTACACTACGAGGACGGACTCGTCCAGCAGCCCTTCCTCCTCCAGCTTCTTCACGAAGTCGCCCAGCGCCGCGTCCAGGTAGTGCACCGTGTGCAGGTATCCCCCCAGGAGCGTACCCTCCAGGCCCGCCACCGGGAACTGCTTCAGCTCCTGCGGGATGTTGTACGGGTGGTGCGTGCTGAGCGTGACCAGGTAGCCCATGAAGGGCGCGCGCTCGCGCTTCAGCATGGGGACGGTCTGCGGAAAGAAGTCGGCGTCGCCCAGCCCCAGGCCCACGTTCTCCGGGCCGTGGTAGTCCTCGCGGAAGTACATCCGCTGGAAGCCTAGGCTGCGGTTGATGTCGCGCTTGTTCCACAGCGTGCCGTAGTACGCGTGCGCCGCCATCGTGGAGTAGCCGCGCTCCGCCAGGATCTCCGGCAGGCCGCGGTAGTTGTGCGTGGGATAGGTGGTCGTCACCGCGCCGGCGGGGAGCGGATGCAGCGACTGGAGCGAGATGAACTCGCCGTCCGCCGTGCGCCCGTCCCACGCCTGCCGGTAGAAGTTCTCGAAGTACATGCTCTGCCCCACCAGCCGGTTCAGGTTGGGCGTCACCTCCCGCCCGTCCACGCGCATGCCGATGGGGAAGGCGTGCATCGCCTCCACCATCACCAGGATGACGTTCTTCCCCTTCGCCACCCCGAACATCTCCGAGGGCGCCGATGCCGTGGCGCGCCACTCCCGCAGGTAGCGCTCGGTGCCGCGCCGGTCGTCGTCGCTCACGGCCTGGCCGGCCATCCACCCGCGGTAGACGCTGCGGCCGGCCTCGTAGAAGTGGTAGTTGAGCACCCCGATCTGGCGGGCGCCGATGAAGCGAAAGAAGTCGTAGCGAAAGGTCTCCTCCAGGTCCAGCGCCACGATCGGCGCGGGGACCAGGATCAGCATCGCCGCGCCCAGCACCGCGGCGCGGCCGGCCAGCGCGCGGCGCAGCGGACGTCCGGCGTCGGCGCCCGCGTGCACCCGGCGCGCGTACCACGGCACCAGCGCGATCGCCGCGGCGATGTCCACGAAGAGCAGCGCGTCGGCGGGGCGCAGCAGGGTGATGATGCTGTCGATGACGAGCGGAAGCTGGCTGGCGTCGGTCGACGAGGTGACGGAGAGGATGTCGCCGAAGAAGCGGAGGTTCAGCACGTCCGAGAGGACGACCGTCGTCACCACCACGTTCAGCAGCCAGAACGCCGCCAGCCGCGGCATGGGCCGGAAGAGGAGGAGAGGCGCCGCGAGCGCGATCACGGCCGCGAAGTTCGCCACGCCCCCCTGCACCGCCAGCCGCGGGCTGAAGTGGTACCACGACTCCGCCACCGCCTCGCCCTGCGGGATCGCCACGTAGAACAGCTTCACCCAGGTGGCGAAGAGGAGCAGCAGGACGGGCCCGTACTCCACGGCGAGGGCGCGCTTGCCGTTGTGCGTGCGGAATGCGGCGGGCGTGGCAAAAAACGATGCGAACATGGCGGGACCTCCGGGGGGCGGGAACACGTCTTTCTCTCTGCCGGCGCACTCCCCGCAAGCTGCTGGAGCGGTGCCGTTTACGGTCGGAACTGCGACCGGTTTATGGTGCAGAAGGCAAGGCGTGTGCCGACTTCCGGAGGTGCGCCGCCGTAAAAAAGCGTTACAGACGCGGGGGCGGCATGTTGCCGCTGGCCAGGAGGAGTGCGAGTAGGCGGAGGGAGTCGCCGTAGTAGGCACGGTCGCGCACGCGCACCATCTCCGCCCACATCGAGGCGCGGTACCGCGCGTCGCCCGAAACCATCGCCCCCGCCGCCGCCGGGGCGACGAAGACGGCGTTGTGCGACTCGGCGGTTACGCGCCCGGCCATGGTATAGCCGTCCAGGATGTTGCGCGCGCCCACGCGCCGAAAGAACGCGTTCACCCGCTCCAGGTGGCGGCGCGCGCGCGGATCGCAGTTCCACGCCGCGTCCATGGCGAGGCGCCAGGGGACGCGCGCGGCGTCGTAGGTGTAGTCGTAGCCGCGGCCGGGGTGGTTGCGCAGCGGCTCGCCCGCGGTGTTGGTCCAGTCCGGCTGCAGCCCGGTCGTGTTGCGCGCCGCCACGCGTTCCATGATGCGGTAGCTGCTCTCCACGACACGGGTCCAGCGCGCGTCGCCGGTGTAGCGCGCGAACACCTTGTAGTAGGCCGGTGTGAAGTACGACGGGTTGGTGATCTCCGCCCCTCCCCAGATGTCACCCGGCTTGACGACGAACGTGCCCGGCTCCACCGCGTGGCGCATCAGCGTGCCGATCAGCCCCACGGCCTCGGCGCGGTACCCGCCCCAGCGGCGGTCCGCCACCACCAGCGCGAACGCCATGTCCTCGTCCGCGTCGGTGGCCGCGGCGCCGGCTCCGGGAGGCCGCGCGCCGCTGGCCTCGATCTCCCAGGCCATCAGGCCGCGGGCGTTGCGGTAGCGCTTGGCGTAGGCCCAGAGCGCGTCGAAGGTGGCCTGGTCGTTCATGTAGGCCGCCAGGAGCATCCCGTAGCCGATCCCCTCGGACACGGTCTTGTCGTTTCCACCGGGGCCGATGGCCACGCGCAGGAATCCCCCCGCGCCGCGGCTGGTGACGTAGCGCTCGCGCCACGCCGCGTAGCCGGTGCGGAGCTCGGCGTCGGCGGCGCGCTGGTCGGGGGCCATGCTCGCGGCGCACGCGTACGCCCGCCGCGGCTGCTGCACCTGCTGCGCGCGCCCCGTGTCGCACGCGGCGAGAGCCATCAGAGCGAGAACTAGAGGTCTGGTGTGCATCGTCAGGGACGGCTGGTCTCACGCGGAGGCGCGGAGACGCGAAGAAAGGCAACCGCGGGGTTCACACAGAGTTGATATGAGAAGGCCGACCCCCTGGCCGGTCGCGGCGTAGCATTAAACTTCTAATGCTCGCCAGGTAGGTGACCGTTACGGGCGCGAAGCCCATATGCCAGGAGGTCAGCCATGCTCGAGACCGCCGAGT
>DASVVI010000019.1:0-2710 GCA_036386635.1 Longimicrobium sp. | reverse complement strand
GAGAGGGGGCAGCGAGGAACGAGCGGGGGTGAGGGCCCTCCCCCTCTTGTCCCACGCCCCCCGCCGCGCTACACATCAGCATCATCATCAGCCCGCCGGCCCTCTTCCCAAGCCGCACCGCCATGCTCCCCGACACCGCCGCCGACGACGCGCGCGTCGCCGCTTCGCTCGACCACTGGAAGCGCAAGCTGCTGGACCTGAGCAAGCGCAACCGCGCGCTCAATTTCAAGATGACGCGCGTCTCCACCGTCGCCGTGGTGGACGAGCAGCCGGCCGAGATCTTCCGCCGCCTCTACCTGGCCGAGAAGCCGATGCGCTTCCGCGCCGCCGCGCCGGAGCCGGAGACCGCCGCCGTCCCGTCCCAGTCGGCAGCCCCGGCCGAGCCTGCCGTGGCGGAGGCGGGGGTGGAGACGGACGACGAGGCGATGCCGCAGGCGGCGGGGTACGCGCCCTACGAGGCCGCGGCGCTCCACGAGAAGCACCGCGACGACACCCTCCAGACCACCTCGCCCGCGGACAAGCTGGACCACTCCCTCCGCCGCATCGACGCGCAGGCCATCGAGACGCAGGAGGAGCAGGGGGTCAACACGCTCTTCATGGCGCTCGGGATGCTGCACTACCGCGAGTCCGCCGATTCGGACCAGACGCTGCGCGCGCCGCTCGTCCTGCTGCCGGTCGCATTGAAGCGCTCCTCCGCGGCTGCCGGGTACACGGTGACGGCGACGGATGACGATCCCATCGTCAACCCCGCCCTCGCCGAGCACCTGCGCCGCGACTTCGGCGTGGTGCTTCCCGAGCTTCCCGACCCCGCCACCATCGCGGACGACTACGATCTCCAGACGTTCTTCCAGGCGGTGACGGAGGCGGTGAAGCCACAGGCGGGGTGGCAGGTGACGACGGAGGTGTACCTGGGCCTCTTCGCCTTCCAGAAGTTCGTGATGTACAAGGACCTGGAGGCGAACGGCACCGCCTTCGGCACGCACCGGCTCGTGCGGCAGCTCGTCACGCGCAAGGGCGGCGACCTGTCGCAGCTCCCCGACGACGTGCGCACGATGCAGCTCGACGCGGACTTCCCGCCCGAGCGCACGGCGCAGGTGGTGGATGCGGACGCCAGCCAGCTTCGCGCGATTGCGGCGGTGGCGCGAGGGCACGACCTGGTGCTGGAGGGGCCGCCGGGCACGGGGAAGTCGCAGACCATCACCAACCTGATCGCCCAGGCGCTGGCGGACGGGCGGTCGGTGCTCTTCGTGGCCGAGAAGATGGCCGCGCTCTCCGTGGTGCACGAGCGGCTGGTGCGCGCGGGGCTGGGCGAGTTCTGCCTGGAGCTGCACTCCGGCAAGGCCAACAAGCGCGCCGTGGTGAAGGAGATCGCGCGCGCCGTCGACGCATCGCTCCAGCGCCCGCGCCCGCCCGAGGGCGCCGCCGCCCGCCTCCCTGCCGTGCGCGGCGCGCTGACGGCGTACGCGGATGCGGTGCACACTCCGTTCGGCGCGGCCGGCTTCACGCCGTTCCGCGGCTTCGGCGAGCTGCTGGCGCTGAAGGATGCGCCACGCGTGCGCCTGGAGCGGCCGATCGAGAACGTGACGCGCGAGGAGCTGGACGCCGCCGTGCGCGACCTGGAGGAGCTGGCTCGCGCCGCCGCAGAGACGGGCGACCCCGCGCGCCACCCCTGGCGCGACTCGGCGCGCACCTTCTGGCCGGAGGATGACCTGGAATCCGCGCGCGCCCTGATCCGCGAGCTGCGCGCCCAACTGGCCGAGGCGGCGCGGCTCGCCGGCGAGGTGGCGGCGGGCTTCGGGCTGCCGCCCGTCAAGACGCTCTCCGACGTGGACACTGCGGTGCGCGTGGCCGCCGTCGTCGGGCGCTCGCCGGGCGCGCCGCTGGCCGTGCTGCGCAGCGATGCGTGGAACGCCCCGCCGCGCGAGGCGCTGGAGCTCGCGACGCTCGGCAGGCGCGTAAAGGAGCTACGTGAGCGGGTCCTTTCGCGCCTGGGGCCGGACGTGCTCTCGCAGGAGCACGCGGACGATGCCGCGTTCATGGAGGCGAAGGAGAGCTCCCCGTTCCGCTTCCTCAACTTTCTTGGCGGCCGCCACCGCATGCTCAAGCGGCGCTGGCTCGCCCTGCGCCTCCCCGGCTACACGGCGACGCTGCTGGAGCAGGCGGACGAGATGCGGAAGTCAGACGAGCTGCGCCGCGAACGTGCCGCGCTCGCGTCGGGCGACGCAAACGGCCGGCAGCTCTTTGGGGCGCTGTGGAACGGCGAGGAGTCGGATTGGGACGCGCTGGAGGGGTACGTGCGCTGGGTGGTGGAGTTCCGCGGGGTGTGCGTGGCGCACGGGCTCGATGAAAAGGCCGCCGAGCTGGCATCCCGCGTCGCGCCTGACATCTCCCTGTCACAGGCGCTGGCGAGGGCGGCGGAGGGGGCGCGCCAGGCGCTGGCGGGGCTGCGCGTGCGGGCGGAGTGGCCGCTCGACTACCTGGCCGGCACGCCGCTGGAGGTGCTGATCGCGCGCGCCGCGGCGCTGGACGAGGGGGCCGGCCTGGCGCCGCGCTGGGCCGCGTTCGAGATGGTGAGGCAGCGCGTTGCAGCCGGAGTGGCGGGGGAGCTGGTCGCCCCGGCTTTGGCTGGCGAGGTGGCGTGGGCGGACCTGTCACGCGCCTTCCGCCGCGCCTTCCACGCCAGGTGGACGGCTGCCGCAGTCGCGGAGCG
>DASVVI010000018.1:0-2034 GCA_036386635.1 Longimicrobium sp. | reverse complement strand
CCTGCCCAGGGGAGCAGATAGCGGGCGAGCGTCTCCACGAGCCGCTGCCGTTCGTCGCGGCGCAGCTGCGGAAGGGTGCGCGCCTCGTCCACACCGGCCTCGTCCAGCAGCGCATCGGCCAGGCGATGCGGAAGGTGGCGGCGCACCACGTTCGCCACCGTACCCTGCGACCGCTCCATCAGCATCCGCTCCCACGCCGCCGCGTCGAACTGCGTCCACTGCACCAGGATCGGCGCCGGCGACGCGCTCTCCGCCGACTGCACGGCGACGTGGGACACGTCCAGCACCGTGGGCCCGCTGTAGCCGCGGTGGGTGAAGAGGAAGCCTCCCTCCGCCGTCAGCCGGCCCTTCCCCAGCGGCGCCTCCAGCTTCACCGTCAGCGAGATCCCGGCGAGCGGCGCGTGCGGAGTGCGCGCGCTGGTGAGCGGGGTGAGCGCCGCGAAGGTGTCGTTCAGCGTGTGCCCGAGCTGCTTCACCACGCGCAGCCCCGTCCCGTCGCTCCCCGTCGCGGGCACCGAAAGGCCGCCGGTGGCGATGATGACCCGCGCCGCGTCGATCTGCCCGCCGCCCTCCAGCAGGACGCGCCAGGGCTCGCCCTCGCCGCCGGGCCGCAGCCCCACCACGTAGCTCCCGAAGCGCATCCGCACCCCGCGCCGCTCCGCCAGCTCGAGCAGACCGTCGCGGACGTCGCGCGCCTTGTGGGTCGATGGAAAAAGCTTCCCCGTCTCCTCCTCCAGCTCCAGCCGCAGCCCCACCTCTTCCTCGAAGAAGCGCCGCTGGTCCGGCAGCGGCCAGGAGAGCAGCATCTTCTTCAGCGTGTTGCGCGACGACGAGGTGAAGTACTGCGCGGGGTCCACCTTCGACGGCAGGATGTTGCAACGGCCGCCCCCGCTGATGAGGATCTTCCGTCCCCCGTCTCGCGTGCGTTCCAGCAACAACGTGGGCCGGCCTGTGGATGCGGCGAAGATGGCGGCCATCGTCCCCGCGGCGCCGGCTCCGATCACGACGATGGGCAGCGCGTCCATCCCAGTCTCGCTCAAATCGGCTCCCTCCGGTGGTTTGGCGACGAAGTCGGACAGGATAGCACGCCCGCCGCGCTCCCGCACGCCGCACCGTGTCACCCCCTTGACCGATCCGGAGCAGCCCTTTATACTGGTGGCCCCGCAAGAACGGAGCTGCCGACGATTGCCCGCGAGGGGTTGACGACTCCGGCTCAAGCGGATACGTTGGAGGGCTGTCGCTCGAAAGGCGGCGGAGCTGATGGGAAAGATGGAAACGAAGGTTTTCATCCCTTGACGATCCGCGATAAGCTGAGTAGCTTCAAGGAGTTCGCCGCGGATCGGGTGCGGCGGAAGTTGGAAAAACGGGGTTGACGAAACAGCAACGCCCGTTTACATTGAAGGACTGCGCGACGGGCCGGGTGAAACTGGCCGGGTTGCTATGGAAGACGCGGTGAAAAGAGCCGCGCGGAAGTTTTGACAAATCGGGTATTGGGGAGTGCTTTGTGCAGCCCGCGACTAGGAATTGCGGAGCGGCCGTGTGGCACGTCAGCCGGGGGCTTCACGTCTCCCGCCGTGCCTGCAGGTGTCCATCGAGGCATCGCACGGATTGCACACAACGTGAAGAAGAAACCGAACGAACGATACAGTCGTTTGTTCTCAAGAGCTGTTCAACTCATGGAGAGTTTGATCCTGGCTCAGGACGAACGCTGGCGGCGCGCTTAACACATGCAAGTCGTACGGGATCACCCTTTCGGGGGTGGTTCAGTGGCGAACGGGTGCGTAACACGTGGGCGACCTGCCGGGGCGCGGGGGACAACCCGGGGAAACCCGGGCTAATACCGCATGTGCTCTACGGGCTTCATGGCCTGTGGAGGAAACCCGCTTAACAGCGGGGTGCTCCGAGGGGCCCGCGGCGTATCAGGTAGTTGGTGAGGTAACGGCTCACCAAGCCGACGACGCGTAGCTGGTCTGAGAGGACGACCGGCCACATTGGGACTGAGATACGGCCCAGACTCCTACGGGAGGCAGCAGT
>DASVVI010000017.1:0-10211 GCA_036386635.1 Longimicrobium sp. | reverse complement strand
CTCCCGCCGGAGCCGGACCTGGCGCGGGACTTCCTCGCGCGGCCCGAAAGCGAGCGCATTGCCCCGGCGCCCGCGTGGCGCGCGGGCGCGGGCACCCGCCTCCTGGCCGGGCCCGATTCCGCGCTGGCGCGGCTGCTGATCGCCGGCGCGGCCCGCGGCGCCGCCGACCGTACGGACCTGGTGCCGGAGCGTTCCCGCTGGGCGCTGGCGCAGGCCCGCGGGGGCCGGCTGGCCGAGCCGCTCATCGAGCGGATGGCATCGCCGGACTGGCGCGTGCGGGCGTACGCCGCCTGGGCGCTGGGCTACTCGGGCGACGCGCGCGCCGTGCCGCCCCTGATGGCCGCGGCCGGCGAGCCCAACTGGCGCCTGCGCGCCATGTCCGTGGCGGCGCTGGAGAAGCTGGACGACCCCCGCGCCTACCCGGTGATGCGGCGCGCGCTCCGCGATCCGGCGTGGCAGGTGCGCGTGAACGCGGTCGAGTACCTGGGGCGCATCCCCGGCGCCGGTGGACGCGGCCTCACGCGCGCCCACCTGAACGACCGACATTCGATGGTTCGCGAAGTGGCCGCGCGCGTCGCGCTCGGCGAGCGGTAAGCCCGAGTAGCGCGGCGTGTGCGCACACCCCGCGCTCGTCTTTTGCGCAGCTATGTCAAAAAAATGACATACGCAAAGTCCCTCCTCCACGATGCCGCGCCCGCCCGGGCACGGCGGACGGGAGCCACATCCAACTCAAGGAAGTGCCCCATGCGAAGATCCGCCGCGCCTTCCCGCCCCCGTGCCGCGCTGCTCGCGGCGATGCTTCTCGCCCTGCTCGCGGGGCCGGCAGCCGGGCAGGGCGGCCCGCCCGCGGGCGCCGCGCCGCCGCCGGAGCTCGACGCGTACCTGCAAAAGGCGCTGCGCGATTGGGGGCTCCCCGGGCTCGCCGTGGCCGTGGTGAGGAACGACTCCATCCTCTACGCGCGCGGCTACGGCGTTCGCGAGATGGGGAAGCCGGAGCGGGTGGACGAGCACACCGCCTTCGATGCCGCGTCGCTCACCAAGTCCTTCACCTCGGCCGCCATTGCGATGCTGGTGGACGAGGGGAAGATGGGATGGGACGTGCCCGTCCGCCGCTACCTTCCCGAGCTGGAGCTGGCGGACCCCTACCTCACGCAGAACGTCACCCTGCGCGACCTGCTGTCGCACCGCACGGGGCTGCGCGCGTCGAACCCGATGTGGCGGTTCACGGGCAATCCGCGCGACGAAGTCCTCCGCCGCACGCGCCACGTGCCCGTGCAGGTGCCGTTTCGCACCGCGCTCGTCTATTCCAACCTCGGCTACACGATCGCGGGCGAGGCGTCGGCGCGCGCGGCCGGAGAGCCGTGGGAATCGCTGATCCGCCGCCGCCTGCTGGACCCGCTGGGGATGACGGACAGCTTCCTCTGGTCGGAGTGGGGCAGGCACCCCGCATCGCTGCGCAACGTCGCGTCGGCGCACGCCATGATCGACGGCCGGCAGCAGGTCATCGACCGCAGGGACGGCGCGCCCGACCGCGACGGGCGCAACACCACCGCACCCGCCGGCTCCGTGCAGTCGTCGGCCCTGGACCTCGCCCGCTGGATGCGCTTCCAGCTCGCGGGCGGCACGCTGGACGGGCGGCGGCTGGTGAGCGAGGCCGCGCTCGCGGAGACGCAGGCGCCGCAAATCGTGGTGCCGACCACCGCGGCGTTCCGCGAGGCGAGGCAGCTCAGGTACTTCGCCGCGTACGGCATGGGGTGGCAGGTCTGGGACTACCGCGGCCACCCCATGCTCTGGCACACGGGGAGCGGAAACGGGCAGATCGCCTACATGGCGCTCCTCCCCCGCGAGCGGATCGGCGTGGTGGTGCTGATCAACTCGTGGCGCTCGACGATCCTGCACGGCTCGCTGGTGGCCAGGATACTGGACTTCTACCTGGGCGAGCCCACAAAGGACTACAGCGGCGAGCTGCTCCGCTCCGATTCGGCCGCCCTGGTGCAGGTCGAGGCACGGCGGCGGGCATTCGCGGCGGCGGCCGACTCGGTGCGCCCGCCCCTTCGCCCCCTCGGCGCCTTCGTGGGCACCTACCACGACCCGCTCCACGGCGACGTCAGCATCGCTCGCGAGGGCGAGGGGCTCACGCTGCGTCTGTCGCGTGGCGAAGTGGCGGAGCTGCGGCCGTGGAGAGGTGACACCCTGCTGGTGCAGTGGCGCAGGCCGTTGCTGGCGGAGCAGTACACCGCGTTCGCCGTCTTCCCGGCCGGCGACACCTCCCCGCGCTCGCTCGTCATCGCGCTGGGGCGGGACACTGTCGCGGGGACGCGGCGGTAGACGCCGCGCGTTTCCGGCACCGCGTGGGGCGCTTCAAACGTTTTCCGTGCCGGCTGCGTCTACTAGAGTAGCCGGCACGAGCCGGTATCCCCATGCACCGGAACCGATTGCGCCCTCGCGCCCTGTTCACCGCCGGCTTGCTGGCCGTCCTCTGCCCTTCCGCTCCAGCCACCCTCCACGCGCAGACCGAGCCGTTCCCCGGGCTGGACGCGTACGTGGAGCGCGCCATGAAGGACTGGGACGTGCCGGGGCTGTCGCTGGCGCTGGTCCGCAACGACACCGTCGTCTTCGCGCGCGGATACGGGGTGCGCGAGGAGGGGCGCCCGGAACGGGTGGACGAGAACACCGTCTTCGCGGCCGCATCGCTCACCAAGTCGTTCACGGCGGCGGCCGCGGGCATACTCGTGGACCGGGGGAAGCTCGCATGGGACACCCGCGTCGCGGAGCTCCTCCCCACGTTCACTCTGCGCGACCCGTGGCTCACGGAGCACCTCACCCTGCGCGACCTCCTCACGCACCGAACGGGAGTGGAGCGGGGAGACTGGCTGCGCCACAGCGGGCAGAACGACCGTTCGGGGGTCCTGCGCCGCATGCGCTACCTGGGAAGCGACGCGCAGTTCCGGGGGGCCTACCTGTACAGCAGCCTGATGTACCTGGTGGCCGGCGAGGCGATCGCGGCGAGGGCGGGGATCCCCTGGGATGAGTTCGTGCGGCGGGAGCTCTTTGCGCCACTCGGCATGGAGCGGTCTACTACGAGCGTCTGCCAGCTCCCGGCGCTGGGCAACCTCGCGACTCCGCACGAGCGCATCGGGGAGGCCGCGCGTCCCGTCGTACGGCTCAACCTGGACAACGGCGCACCGGCGGGGTCGATAAACACCAGCGCGGCGGACATGGCCCGCTGGATCCGCATGGAGCTGGCGGGGGGAGTGTACGGGGGCCGGCGGATCGTCAGCGACACCTCCCTGGCCGAGATGCACGCCATCCAGCTCCCCATGCGGATCAGGAAGACTACGCCCGACTGGTACCCGGGCATCCGCTTCCTGGGCTACGGGATGGGCTGGGTGGTGCAGGACTATCGCGGGGAGAAGCTCCTGCGGCACAGCGGCTGGATCGACGGGTTCCGCTCGGAGGTCGCGCTGCTTCCCGGCAAGGGATTCGGCCTGGTGGTGCTCACCAACCGGGGCGGCGACAACAACATCAGCGATGCGCTCCGCAACCACATCGTGGACCGCGTCCTCGGCGCCGAGCCGCGGGACTGGAGCGCTCAATACCTCGGCCAGGCCAGGGACGCACGCCGCGCGCAGGACGAGGCGAAGCGGCAGATGTACGCCGCGCGGGCCGCGGGTACGCGGCCGGCGCTTCCGCTCGCGGCGTACACCGGCACGTACACGGACAGCCTCTACGGAACGGCCGTGGTCAGCCAGAAGAACGGAGCGCTCACGGTGTGGCTCGGGCCGCGGAACACGGCCCGGATGACGCACTGGCAGGGCGACTCGTTTCTCGCGCCCTGGGACAACCCCGCGTACGGCGAGGATGTCGTGAAGTTTACAGTCGGCGGTGGAAGGGCAACGCAGATGGAGAGCAACGGGCTCATGTTCCGGCGCTCGTCCGACCTCACCGCGACCGAGCCGTTCGCGACTCCGACTCTCCGCTGCGGCCGAGCGTAAGCGGTCGCTCCGGCTCTCCCGGGCAGGCGCCGCGCTCAGATGTCTGGAGTGCGGGCGACGCGCTGGGCCTGGCGGTCCCAGCGCCACGTCACCTCGTGGCCGTGCAGGTGGACCCCGCCCCACCAGCGGTCGATCCCCGCGAGCCGGACCCGGTCGGCCGTTCCTTCGAGCACGTGGCGGCCCGCGTCGGTGAGCGCGAGCGCACCAAAGGGCGCGGGGCCGTCCCCGGAGTGCGGCGCGAGGGTGAGGAGCGGATGCGGACCCGCGGCAAGCATCCGGATGCAGTGCCAGAGCGAGGTGTCGCCGATGAAGAAGACGTCGTCCGCATCGTGAACGGCTTGGAAGAGGCGCACCGGGTCCGTCAACCCGTCGCGCACCCCCTCCAGCACGGCGCGCTCGATCCGCCCCAGCCCGCTCTCCAGGTCGGGAAGCTCCTCCAGGAAGCGGCGCAGCGCGGGCCGCAGGAAGGGGAGCATGGTGAGATCCTCCTCCCGCACGAGCGCCTCCACGGCGGCAGGGTGCTCGGCCGTGAGCGCGTGCCACGTGCGCCTTCCCAGTTCGAGCTGGCGCTCCGTGATGCGCTCGCGCGTCCCGAGCAGCGGCGCGAGCTGGTCGGGCGAGAGCTGGCCGAGGCCCTTGAACGCCGGCATCCCCGGGTACTCGCCGATGCAGATCAGGCTGAGGATCGTCTTCCCGAGCGGCTGCTCGGCGAAGTACGCCAGGTGGCGCACCAGGAGGAGCTGGTCGAAGAGGTCGTGCTCGAACCAGAGCACGACCTCGTCGTACTCCGCCCAACTCTCCAGCTCACGGTCCCACCGCGCGAGCATGTCGAGGATGTCGCGCTCGCTCGCCCACCCCGCTTCCGCGCCGAACGCCGCGCGCACCGCCCGCCGCCGCTCCGCCGGTGCATCGATGGGGAGGAGCGGACCGTCGTGGAGCGCATCCGCGTACACGGCATGGTCGCCCGGCACGCCGGAGCGCGCGAGCTTGTCGCGCACGACGTCGCCGTTGTGCACGTGGAGGATGCGGGGCCCCGGCTTCTGTGCGGACATGATCTCTCGGATGAAGGATTCCTGACCCGCGAAGAAGATCGTTGCCCGCGCATCCCCGGCGCGCGCATGTTGCGGATGGCAATCGATCGGCACACCGACTTTCCCCAACATGCCCACAGAAAGCGACGCCGTAAAGCGCGAGATGCTGCGCCACTTCCTCGCCGCCCTCGCGTACCGCACGCAGAAGGCCCTTCGCGGCGCGCCCGAGGGCTTCGGAGACTTCTCCGCCGGCGCCGGCACGCGCACGCCGCGCGATCTCGTGCGCCACATGCGCGGGGTGATCGGCTACTCGCGCACGTACTTCATCGGCGGCTTGTACGGGCCGGACGAGGTGGAAAGCCTCGACGCCGAAGTGGAGAAGTTCCACGCGATGGTGGCCGACGTTGCCGCGCACCTCGCCGCCGGCACGCCGCTGCGCGACATCTCGATGGAGCAGCTTCTCCAGGGTCCCTTCAGCGACGCGATGACGCACGCGGGCCAGATCGCGATTCTGCGCCGCCTGGCCGGCTCCCCCGTCGAATCGGAGAACTTCATCTTCGCGCAGATCTCACCCGACCATCTCGGCTCGGACCAGCCCCTCCCCGCCGCCCCGGACCGCCGCTGGCTGGGCGCCGCGCTGCACGCCACCTGGCGCTTCTCCGCCTGGCTCACCCGCGTCACCCGCAGGTAAACGCGGCCCTCCACAAACACAACCCTTGACTTCCTCCCCTATCTCTACCTATGTAGAGAAGATCCTTTTTGTCATCCTGAGGGAGCCGCCCCACCAACAACGGCCGCATTTACACCCTCCGGCGGCGACCAAAGGATCTAGCCGGCGAAACACGAGGATCGCGATTCACATCGAGCCCCTCGTCACGCGCAGTAGATCCTTCGCTGCGCGCCAGAGTTTGGCGCACGGGCGAGGTCGGAGCAGCGCGTCGCTCAGGATGACAAAAGGGCTCGCTCCCGGATGCGGGCTACGGCGATGCGGCGGGCACGGGCAGCCACATGGGGCGGCCCCTACAAGAGCGGGGCGGGGGGCGGCGTCGCGGTGGGGGCGGGCAGACACGCAGGTCTGCCCCTACGGATGGTTCGCGAATCGTGGGCGGTGGAGCGGTGTCGCGCGCGGGTATCCGCGGCCGGTCGCGGGCGGCGGAGCAGCATCGGGCACGGGCGCGATGAATCGCGCCCCTACGGGATCTGTGCAGCGCACGGGGAGTTCTCCCCCTAACCCGCCCTGCGCCCCCGCAGGCGGGGGAGGAGGCCGGGGGGAGGGGGCACCAAACGCACTCACGCACTTACGCACTCACGCACTTCCATGCCACTACGCCTCACCCGCCCCACCGCCATCGTCCTCCTGGCCCTCTCGCGAGGGTTCCGGCACGGCTTCGACATCCTGGACGCGACGGGGCTGGAGAGCGGCACCGTGTACCCCATCCTGCGCCGGCTGGAGGACGCCGGGTGCGTGAGGTCGGAGTGGGAGGACGTTGAGCGCGCTCGCGAAGAAGGGCGCCCGCCCCGGCGCTACTACGAGCTCACGGGCACGGGCGCGGGCACGTTGCGCGAGGCGCTGGCCAAGTATCCGGAGGCACGCGGCACGGCGGTGCCCGGCGGACTGCGGCCGAGGCCGGCCTGATGCCCCGGCCTCCGGGGTTCGCGCTGGTGCGCGCCGTCCGCTGGCTGGTGCCGCGCCACCTGCGCGACGCATGGCTGGCGGAGTGGGAGGGCGAGCTGGCCTGGGCGTGGCAGCGCGCCGAACGAAGCAGCGAGAACCTCTCCGCGGCACGCGCGCGGCTTCACTGGCGCGCGCTGGGGGCGTCGTCCGACGCGCTCTGGCTGTGGCGCAGACATGGAGCGACCGACATGATCGGCTTCGACCTGCGGTACGCCGCGCGCTCGCTGCGCCGCCGCCCCGGCTTCGTGGCGGTGGTGGTGCTCACGCTGGCCCTCGGGGCGGGCGCCGCGGCGGCGGTCTTCTCGCTGGTGAACGGCGTGCTGCTGCGCCCGCTCCCCTTCTCGCAGCCCGAGCGGCTGGTGGCCATCCAGGGCCGCGCCACCGGCGGAGATCCTGAGGCGGTCTCGCAGCCGTCGTCGTACCCGGACTACCGGGACATGCGCGCGCAGCTCCGCGGATTCGAGCAGCTCGCGGCGGTGCGTGGCGAGGACGTCACCCTCACCGCACCCGGCGCGCGGCCGGCGCGGATCGGGGCGCAGCTGGTGACCGCGAGCGCCTTCCCCGCCCTGGGCATGCGCCCCGTGCTCGGCCGCCCCTTCCTGGCGGGCGACGAGCGGCCCGGCGCGGAGCCGGTGGTGATGATCACGCACGCCCTCTGGCAGCGCCGCTACGGGGGATCGCCGTCGGTGCTCGGCAGCCGCATCACGCTGGACGGCGCGCCCGCCACCGTCGTCGGCGTGCTGCCGGACGAGGCGCGGCTCACCCCCGAGACGGAGATCTGGCTGCCGCTCGTCCCCGGCCCGGCGGAGGAGTCGCGCGCCACGCACCGCTTCACGCTGGTCGGACGGTTGCGGCCGGGCGTCTCCATCGAACGCGCAGCGCGGGAAGCATCCGCGGTGGCGAAGCGGCTGGAGGAGCAGTACCCATCCGAGAACGCCAAGCGCGGCGCGGCGGTCATCCCCCTCCGCGAGGCGATCGTCGCCGATGCGCGGCCGGCGCTGCTGACGCTGTTCGGCGCGGTGCTGCTGGTGCTGCTGATCGGCTGCGCGAACCTGGCGAGCCTGTTCATGGCCCGCGCCCAATCTCGCGAGCGGGAGATGGCGGTGCGGGCCGCGCTCGGCGCCGGGCGCGCGCGGCTCACCCGGCAGTGGGTCGCGGAGAGCTTCCTCCTGGCGCTGGGCGGCGGCGCGGCGGCGCTGGCCGTCGCGTGGGCGGGGATGCGCACCCTGGTCGCCTTCGTCCCCACCGCCATCCCGCGCGCCGGCGAGATCGCGCTCGACCAGCCCGTCGCCGCCTTTCTGATCGGGGTGATGGCGGTGGCCGCGATCGGCTTCGGCGCGCTGCCCGCGCTGCAGTACCGCGATGCGTCCGTATCGCTGGGCGCGCTGCGGGAGAGCGGGCGCGGCGCCACGGCCGGCCGCCGCCGGCGACGCATGCGGCAGGGGCTCGTGGTGGCGGAGGTGGCGCTCGCGACCGTGCTGGCCATCGGCGCGGCGCTCCTGGTGAAGAACCTCTGGCAGCTCGAGCGCGCGCGCCTCCCGCTGCGGCCGGATGGCGTGACGTTCGTGCAGCTCCAGCTTCCGCAGGGCCGCTACTCCGATCCGGCCAAGGTGCTCGACTTCTTCGACCGTCTGCGGCGCGAGGTCGCGGCGGCGCCGGGGGTACGCTCGGTGTCGTTTACCTTCGAGCACCCCGTGAGCGAGGGGTGGACTTCCAGCTTCTCGCTCGTGGGGCGTCCTGAGCCGCCGGTGGGGATGTGGCCGGAGTCGCGCATCCGCCCCGTGTCGCCCGGCTACTTCCGCACCGTGGGGCTCCCCCTGGTGCGCGGCACCGACGTCTCCGATGCGGACCGCTTCGGCACGCCCGGCTCGGTGGTGGTGAACGAGGCGTTCGTGCGCGAGCACTTCCCCGATGGCGACGCCGTGGGCCAGACCATCAACCGCGGCCAGGTGTGGTGGCCGGGGCAGCCGACGCACTTCCGCATCGTGGGCGTGGTGGCCGACGAGCCGTTCCGCGGCGTCGGTCGGCCCGCGGACCCGGCGACCTACTATCCGCAGGCGCAGTTCCCCATGAACGACATGTGGATGGCCGTGCGCGCGGACGGCGACCCCGCCGCCCTCGCCCGCATCCTGCGCGAGCGCGTGTGGCGCGTGGACCGCGACCTCCCCGTGGAGCGCGTGCAGACCCTCGACGAGCTGCTCGGCGACGCCGTGGCCGCGCCTCGCTTCAACGCGGCGCTCCTGGCCCTCTTCGCATGCGCGGCGCTCTGCCTGGCGGCGGTGGGGATCTACGGCGTGCTCTCGTACGGCGTGGAGCAGCGCACCGGCGAGATCGGCGTGCGGATGGCGCTCGGCGCGAGCCGCGGCCGCGTCGTCCGCCAGATCGCCGCGGAGGGAGCGGCGGTGGCGACGGCGGGCGCGGTGCTGGGGCTGATCGCGGCGTTCGCGCTGGCGGGCGTGCTGCGCTCGCTCCTGGTGGGCACCGAGGCGCAGGACCCCGTAGTCTTCGCGCTCGTCCCCACCCTCCTCGTTGCCGTCGCGATCACCTCCGCCTGGCTCCCCGCGCGCCGCGCTAGCCGCATCGATCCGGCGGGGGCACTGCGCTGCGAGCGGTAATCGCCTACGGCCGCAGGCGGGCCATCATGTGGGCATCGACGTACTCGCCGCCGCGGAAGCCGTAGCCGACGGCGGTGCCCTCCACCTCGAAGCCGAACTTGCGGTAGAGGCGGATCGCCGGCTCGTTGTCCACGTAGACGGTGAGCTCGATGCGGCGCACGTTAAGCCAGTTGTCCGCGAGGTCGACCGCGGCGGCCATGAGCGCGGTCCCGACGCCGCGGCCGGCCCACGCATCGTGCACCGTCATCCCGATCGAAGCCGCGTGGCGCCGGCGCGGCTTCGATGGGTTGCCGTGCAGCCCCAGCATCCCGACCACCCTTCCATCCACGACCGCCACGAGGTTGTACGCCCCCTCCGGCGGCCGCTCCAACCGTCCCTTCCACTCCTCCAGGCTGGGAAACGGCATCTGCATCGTTCCCCACACGGCGCGCGGATTCGTAAAGATCTCGTGGATCTCCGCCGCGTCCCCCGGCTCCGCCCGCCTGATCCTGATCTCCGTCTCGCTCATCTGTCGCCCGTCACGGGTGGTTCGCTGGCCCTCCCCCAGTTTTGCGGCGGATGCGCGCGACAGCAAGCCTCACGCGAAGATCTTTCCTGACGCAAGAGCCCTCGGCACGCGCAGTAGATCCTTCGCTTCGCGCCAGAGTACAGTGTCGTGGCGAGATCCCGGAGGCGCTTTGCTCAGGATGACAAAAAAGTGTGGGCGACTCTCGACCCCCTGTCATCCTGAGGAAGCCGCCTCCCCAATCTTTACGCGCACTCTGCACTCCGGCGGCGACCGAAGGATCTAGCCCGCGAGGCAGGAGGACGGCGTCCGACAGCGAGCCCTCGTCACGCGCAGTAGATCCTTCGCTTCGCGCCAGAGTACAGTGTCGTGGCGAGATCCGGGAGGCGC
>DASVVI010000016.1:0-3970 GCA_036386635.1 Longimicrobium sp. | reverse complement strand
GTGAGCGCCACCAGCACGAGCAGCCAGAGCGCGCGCCGGGCATCGGTCGCCGTCACCAGCTTCTCCAACCCGCTGAGCGCGGCGGCCGCATCCGGGAAGAGCTGGAGCTGGAGCCAGCCGATCAGCCACCCCAGCGGGATCCCGCCGAGCGCGATCAGCAGCGCCGCGGCCAGCGTGCGCCCGCTCGGCCGGCGCAGCGCGAGCGTGCGGCGCGCGTCGTACGGCCCCAGCGTGGCGAAGGCGACGCCGGGAATCGCCAGCAGGAGGATCTCGGAGAGGAGAAGCCCTCGCTCCCCCAGGTTGCCCAGCAGCGCGGCGCCCAGGTGGAAGTAGAGGAGCCCCAGCACCGCCACGAAGGCGAAACCCTCGGCGGGAAGGGGGATGCCCCGCGCCTCGCCGCGCCACCGCTTCATCCGCTCCCCGAACCGGCGCGGCGCGGTCCCCGGCCCGGCGCCGAACAGCACGTCCTCGCGCCCGAATGCGCGCGCGGCGAAGACGAGCGCCAGCGCCGCGTACGCCATCGACGCCCCGAACGCGATCAGCGCCGGCCCCAGCCGCGCCGTCCCGGACATCAGGTCGCGGAAGAGGATCGCCACGCCCGCCACGGGCAACGCCGCGATCAGCGGGCTCGCCTCGATGCCGGGGAGCCCCACCAGCATCACGGGGATGATGACGGCGAGCTGCACCGGCGTGAGCGCGTTCTGCGCCTCCTTGAACGACTGCGAGCGTACCGCGATGCCCAGAAAGAGCGCGGCGAAGAGGACCGCCAGCGGCACCAGGCCGATCAGCACCAGCACCGCCGAGCCCCACGGCAGCGAGAACTGGAGGTTGGCGGCCTTGCCGAAGCGGAACACGCCCGACTGGAAGGTCAGCAGCATGCTCAGCAGGTTGACCACCGCGGCCGTCATCCCCAGCATCGCGACCGCCAGGAACTTCCCCGTGACGATCTCGCGCGGCGGGACGGGCGCGGTCAGGAGCGTCTCCAGCGTGCCGCGCTCCTTTTCGCCCGCGGCCATGTCGATGGCAGGGTAGAAGGCGCCCAGCAGCGTCATCAGCACCAGGATGCCGGGAAGGAAGCGGCCCAGCGCGTACCCCCCCGCCTCCTGCGCCGTCGCCACGGACGAGTCCGCCACCGCCAGCGGCGCGGCGAACCCCGCCGGGAGCCCGCGCGCCTCCAGCCGCCGCGCCAGCAGCGAGTCGCCCCACGCGCCCAGCCGGTCGGCCACCATCTGTCCCGCGCGGCGCGAGCGGTCGTCGGACTCGTCAAAGAGCACGCGCACGGTGCGCGTGTCCTCGGCGTGCGGCGCGGGCTCCACCACGACGGCGGCCTGCACCCGCCCCGCCCGCACCGCGGCCCCGTTCGCGTCGGCCGCGGGGACGACGCGGAGCAGGGTGTCGCGCGCGAGGAAGGCCCGCACGTCCTCGCCCCCGGCGATAGCGACGGCGGGGGCGCGCTCCTCCAGCTGCCGCTGCCCGAAGAGGGCGAGCTGCTCCAGCGCCACGAAGAGCGCCGGGTACAGCAGGGTGGGGATTACGAGCATCATGAACAGCGTGCGGCGGTCGCGGAGCGTCTCGCGAAGCTCCTTCCGCACTACCGTCCTCACCGTGCGCAGGTTCACGCGGCCTCCCGCACGATGCGCAGAAAGGCGCGCGACAGGCTCGCCTCGCCGCTCCCCCCCACCACCGCGTCCACCGTCCCCTCCGCCACCAGCCGCCCCCCCGCGATGATCCCCACGCGGTCCGCCAGCAGCTCCACCTCGCTCATCTGGTGCGTGGAGAAGACGACGGCGCAGCCGCGGTCGCGCGCATCCTCCACGAAGCGGTAGATGGACTCGCCGCTCAGCACGTCCAGCCCCAGCGTGGGCTCGTCCAGCACCAGCGCGGGCGGGTCGTGCACCACGGCGCGGGCGATGGAAACACGCTGCCTCTGCCCCGTGGAGAGCTTGCCGCACAATCGGTCCGCGAACTCCCCCAGCCCGAACGCCTCCACCACAGCCTCGATCCGCGCCGGGGCCTCCGCCGCCGGCACGCCGTGCAGGTCCGCGAAGTAGCGGAGGAGCTCGCGGGCGGTGAGGCGCGCGTACAGCCCCATCGACGCGGCCAGGAAGCCGAGCCTGCGCCGCACCTCCAGCGGGTGGGTGCGCGCGTCGAACCCCGCGATACGCGCCGTTCCCGACGACGGCTCCAGGAGAGTCGCCAGGCAGCGGAGCGCGGTGGTCTTCCCCGCCCCGTTCGCCCCCAGCAGCGCGTACACCTCGCCGCCCGCCACGCGCAGCGAAAGGTCGCGCACCGCATGGAAGTCGCCGTACCGCTTGGTCAGCCGGTGAAGCTCGATCATCGCGCCGTAACGGATGGGAAATGGTGGGACGCGCGCAAGATACGACGCGCCCCTCGGCGCGGGCCAGTGTCCGGAGGAAATGGGCTCACGCGAAGGCGCAAAGGCGCAAAGAAAGGATTCGCCGTCTTTCCTTCGCGTCTTGGCGTCTTTGCGTGACATCCTACTCCTCCGATGTAAACGAGAAACGGAGGCACAGAGTCGTCCTCTGTGCCTCCGTCTTTTCCTCTCAGCGCCTCCGCGTCTCCGCGTGAGCCCCGCCGTTCCTCAGTTCCTCGGAGCCGCACGCTGCTGGATCAGCGCCTTGATCTCCGCGGGCGGATCGAACTCCGCCGGGGCGATGGGCTCAGTGCTGACCGACTTGATCGTCGTCGTGAGCTCCTGTCCCATCACCTGCGTGACGGTGCGGGTGGGCATCTTGACCCCGCCGAACTCCTTGTAGTCCAGCATGTTGACGGTCGTCTCCATCCGCCCCATCTGCGACTCCTGCCGGGTCTGCATCTGCGACATCAGCCCCGTGGCCACGTCGAAGCAGGAGAAGACGGTGTCCTGCTGGGCCGACACCATCCGCACGCGGTAGCAGGGCTGCCCGTTGGCGGTGGAGCGCTCCAGGGTCGTCATGGAGGGGAACTGGCTCGAGAGGTTGTAGCTGGCGTCGAAGTCCGCCTGCCGGGCGAGCTGCTCCAGCTCCTTGCCGTCCATGAGCTGCGCGCCGGTCATCGGGTTCACGGACCAGCCGCGGGCGCCGTCGAAGCCGCTGCGCATGGAGCCCAGCCCCGGCATCTCCATGCTCATCACCATCTTGTTGGGGCGCGCGAACTTCATGTCCATCGTCATGGTGCCGGTCGGCATCGTCATCTCGGCCACGACGCGGCGGAAGTTCTGCCGGGACGCCGCGCCCTTGCCGATCGCCTCCACGTACCGGTCGACGATCTGCTTGGCGGAGGGAAGCTCCTGCGTGGCGGCGCCGCGCGCGGAACCGGCGAGCACCAGCGCCGTGAGAGCCAGGGTACGGCCGAAGCTATGCTTCATGTGATTTCCATCCGTGATTGCGAGTGTGCGCCCCATGCGGGCGCGTGGGCCGGCGGCTGCCGGCACGATCCGTGGGACGGCTCAGCGCGAGCCGGCCCCCTTCTGTTCGTCGATCCATCGGAGCGCGGCATCCAGCGCCGGGTCGTGCCCGGCCAGGAGCGCCGCGCGCGTGAGCGGCGCCGCCACGTCCGGCACCACGCCGGGCCCTTCCAGCCGGTAGCCGCCGGGCCCGCGGAAGTCCGCCACGGCGTGCACCAGCACGTCGCCGTTGGGGAGCTTCGTGGCCAGCGACGGCAGCGCCTGCCCCGCCGAGGGCGCCCCGAAGACGCGCGCCCGCCCCAGCTTCTGCAGCCCGCCCGCGAAGATCTCGGCGGTGCTGATGGTGAGCGCGTCGGTGAGCACCGCCACCGGCCCGGCGAACGGCCGCACCGATGCCCCCGCGCGGGTGGAGCGGCGCGGATTGGCCACGAACTGCAGCCGGTCCCGGCGCGTGATCATGGTGCCGATGGTGTCGCGCCGCTCGGTGAAGTGCCCCGCCACCCCCATCGCCATCCCGCCCACCCCGCCGAAGTTGCCGCGCATGTCGATCACGATGCCGTCCGC
>DASVVI010000015.1:0-2194 GCA_036386635.1 Longimicrobium sp. | reverse complement strand
CGAACTGCACGCCACAGATGGCGGCATTCAACCAGAAGACGTGGCTCGGGTTGGAGAACTATGTCCTGAAGGAGGCGCGCGCGTCAAAGGATCGCATCACCGTGTTCGGAGGCCCTGTGTTCGGCGCCGGCGACATCGAGTACCGGGGCGTCAAGCTGCCACTCGCCTACTGGAAGGTCATCGCCTTCACCAACGAGGACGGCGAGCCTTCGGCGACCGCGTACATGATCGATCAGGAGAAGGAGTTGAAGTCGCTCGAAGCCACCTTCGGCCGCTACAAAACGTACCAGCGCAGCGTGCGAGCGATCGCAGAACTGACCAGCCTGGATTTCGGCGACCTCGCAAGCTACGACGGCTTCTCGAACGAGGAGCGGGCCACGGGGACGCGGATTGAAGCAGTGCTGCAGTCGCTGGCAGACGTGAGGGTCTGAAGCCTCAACAGCGCGTTTACCGCAGAACCGCCGGACATTCATGCGCCACGGACATCGTCCGATCGAAATGCGGTGAGTTCCGTGAGGCGAGTTCCAGTTTCCAGGACGCCCACAGGAGAGGGCCCAATGGTGTGAGAACAGCCACCCCTGGGACCACCCGCTCTTAGTGGTGAACGCCGTGGTGCAGCGCTGAATTCGACATCTTCAGCTACGACATCGCAGGTGGTTGCCGATGACCGGACGCGATCCCCTTCAAGGGGAGGGGTCGGGACCGAGCCGCACATGGTGCTAAACCTCATCAGGGAGAGGTGAGCGGTGGCGAATGCGAAGCCGGAGACGGTGGGATGGTTATCGACGCAGACGCTCGGGTGGATCATCGGATCGGTCGGAGTAATTGGCCTGCTGGTGGGCATCGGGTTCGTGATCGATTCTGCCTACCAAGACCTGCTGGGGTACGACTACCAAGGTCTTCAGAGCGTTGCGCACTACGCTACGCTTACTGGCACGTTCGCCTACGACACATTCAACCTGATTGCCAGCCGGACGATTTATTTGGTAGGATTCGTCTGGAGTAGCTGGCCCGCGCTGATCGCCGCCTTCACAGCCGCGTTGGCGCTCGCTGTGTGGATGAGCTATCCGGACATACACAAGTGGCTTCCTCGATCACTGCGTGAGAAGTTCTCCGCAACGCGTCCGCGTCCGGCGCTCTGGATCCCGAGAGCCGCAATTCGGGTGCTACTCTACATCCTCTTCCTCACCCAGTTTCTCTGGCTCGACGCGCCGGCTCTGCACGTACGCCAACTCCTCACGAGCGGCTTCGATACGGAACTCGCGGTGAGCGACGGCACCATCCTCGAAACCCGGGGAAAGGCGGTCTGGTGGGACGTCGTTTGCTGGCGGCTCGATCCATCACATCGTGCCGGTAGCCCAAATCGGTTCACCGCCTGCAATGAACAACCCGAAGAGCACCGAAACCGCCTCGACGACGTCTTCTTGGTGAACGTCGCTTTGTTAGCGTTTTTCGCGACGCTTCTCTTCCGCCGCGTGGAGTTGGAACGCGCTAAAAAGCCATCCAGCGATGGCCCTTGGGCTACGGCAACTCCACTGTCTGCCCTGGTAGTTGTCGTAGCGGTGGACGCGTGCGCGCTGGCATACGTGTACGCTAAGACGATCCGCTCAACGGTCGTGAGCGAGGCAGTCATCAGCATTCCGGTGTCAGAGAACCCGGAGGAGGTGACCGATTCGACCATAGGGTCGGCAGTGGGCGATACCCGTGGCACGGTACTCGGCACGGGCAGCACCGACGTTACGAGGCGCGCTGGGGGCATAGCGGCCGGAGCAGCTTCGATGGGAGGCACCGCTTCCGGCGGATGGGTATACCCAAACACCTACCCTGCACATGGCTACATCCTGTCCCGTGGAGAGGACGCGATCATTCTGTTCTCGAAGACAGAGTGGCAAGTCTGGATTGTTCCGAAAGATAAGATCGCACTCGTACGCATCGAGCGTAGAGCCGACGTAGTCGCGGCCTACTTCGCTTCCATCGCGGAACAAGTACAGAAACCGACCGGAGCGCCCCCCCCATGAACCCTCAACGCGCGATATCCTGATGAAGAAACTGTCGCCGTCGCGAGTGGCACGTCTCGGTCTGCTGCTGAGCAGCCTCGCCCTCGCGCAGATCACGTCGGGGGCTGCACAAGCACCACCAATCCAAGTCTCGCCGGTGCGCACGATCGATCCGCATCATCGCTTCCGTTTGGGTG
>DASVVI010000014.1:0-14369 GCA_036386635.1 Longimicrobium sp. | reverse complement strand
AGGGGCAGGCTCCGCCTCGAGCGCCAGAGTAGGGGACCGCGGGGAATGGGGAATGGGGAATGGGGAATGGGGAATGGGGAATTGGGGAATGGGGAATGGGGGAGAAGGGTAGACAGCGGGGGCTCTCGGAGAAAAGATGCGGGAGCTCGACACATCGTACCTAGCCACACGGGACACATGCGCATTCACACTCTTGCCCTGCTACTGCTCGCCGTGCCGGCCGCGGCGCAGCAGCCGCGACAGCTCACCGCCGCGGACTACGCGCGCGCCGAGCGCCGGCTCGCCGCCTACACCACACCGCTGGTGACCGGGACGGCCGGGCCGCCGACGTGGACGGCGGACGGTCGCTTCTGGTACCGCACCAACACGCCGGAGGGGGCGCGGTACTTCATGGTGGATCCGGCCCGCGGCACGCGCGAGCCGCTGTTCGACCCCGCGCGCCTGACGCCGGCGCTGGGGACGGCGGGGGGCGAGATCCCGGCCGGCCAGCTCCCCGTCGTGCTCGATCTCACCGAAGACGGGCGCCGGGTCACGGTGTTCGTGCGCGGCGGGCGCTTCACCTGCGACCTGCAGGCGTACACCTGCACGCGCGCCGCCGCCACGCCCGAGGACGCCAGCCTGTCGCCGGACGGACGCATGGCGGCGTTCATCCGCGACTTCAACCTGTGGGTCAAGGACCTGGCGAGCGGGCGCGAGACGCAGCTGACCACCGACGGCACCCGGGAGTTCGGCTACGCCACCAACAACGCCGGCTGGGTGCACGGCGACGATCCGGTACTCACCTGGTCGCCGGACTCGCGGCAGATCGCCACCTTCCAGCACGACGCGCGCGGGGCGAGCGACATGTACCTCGTGTCCACCAACGTCGGCGAGCCGCGGCTGGAGGCGTGGAAGTACCCGCTCCCCGGCGACAGCGTCGTCTTCCGCATCCACCGCGTGGTGGTGAACGTGGCCGACGCGGCCCGCCCCCGCGTGGTGCGCTTCCAGATGCCGGCCGACCAGCACCGCTCCACCGTCTCCGACCACGTGCAGTGCAACGGCGGCACCGTCTGCGACCTGCAGTGGTATCCGGACGGCTCCAAGGTGGCCTTCGTCAGTAGCTCGCGCGACCACAAGACGGCGTGGGTGCGCGTGGCGGACGCCCGCACAGGCGAGGTGCGCACCCTGTTCGAGGAGCGCTCGCAGACGCAGGTGGGCGACGCGTCGTTCACCGAGAACCTGTGGCGCATCGTCCCCGGTACCAACGAGCTGATCTGGTGGTCGCAGCGCGAGGGGTGGACGCGGCTCTACCTGTACGACCTGAACACGGGCCGCCTCAAGAACGCCATCACCACCGGCGAGGGGAACGTGATGGACATCGTGCGCGTGGACGAGCGCGCCCGCACCATCTACTTCACCGCGCAGGGCAAGGAAGCGGGGCGCGATCCCTACTTCCAACAGCTCTACCGCATCGGCTTCGACGGGCGCGGGCAGACGCTCCTCACCCCCGAGGACGCACACCACACCGTCTCCATGTCGCCGGACGGGCGCTTCATCGTGGACACGTACTCCACGCCGGACACGCCGCCCGTCACCGTGGTGCGCGACATGAACGGCCGCGTCGTCCGCCAGCTGGAGCGCGCCGACGTCTCGCGCCTCGTCGCCACCGGATGGCGGCCGCCCACGCGCATCCGCATGAAGGCGCGCGACGGCCAGACCGACATCTACGGCCTGATGTTCACGCCGAGTGCCCTGGATTCGACGAAGAAGTACCCGATCGTCAACTACATCTACCCGGGTCCGCAGGTGGGGAGCGTGGGGCCGCGCAGCTTCATGCCGTCACGCAGCGACCACCAGGCGCTCGCCGAGCTGGGCTTCGTGGTGGTGGCCATCGACGGGATGGGCACGCCGGGGCGCAGCAAGGCGTTCGCGGACGCCTACTACGGCCGGATGATCGACAACACCCTCCCGGACCAGATCGCGGGGATGCGGGAGCTGGCGCGGCGCTACCCCTTCATCGACATCGACCGCGCGGGGATCTGGGGCCACTCGGGCGGCGGCTACGCGACGGCGGCGGCCATGTTCCGGCACCCGGAGTTCTTCAAGGTGGGGATCTCCGAGTCCGGCAACCACGAGAACCGCAACTACGAGGACGACTGGGGCGAGCGCTACCAGGGCCTCGTGGTGCGCACCGGCACCACGGACAACTACGCCAACGAGGCCACCCAGACGCACGCCGCCAACCTGCGCGGCAAGCTGATGCTGGCCCACGGCGGGATGGACGACAACGTACCGCCGTACAACACGTACCTGGTGGTGGACGCGCTGGTGAAGGCCAACAAGGACTTCGACCTGGTCATCTTCCCCAACGCGCGCCACGGCTACGGCGGCGACAGCAGCTACATGATGCGCCGCCGCTGGGACTACTTCGTCCGCAACCTGATGGGCGCCGAGCCCCCCCGCGAATACCAGATGGGCCGCCTCGGCCGCTGACCTTCTCCAAGCACGACACCGCACGGAGCCATCGGGAACCTCCCGGTGGCTCCGTGCTATGTTTCCATTCCCCACTCCCCATCCCCATCCCCCTCTCGCGCCTCCCCGCCACCGCGGCTATCTTCGCCCAACACACCGACTCCCCGCACCGACAGCTCCGGATGGACCAGCAGGCGCAGCCCCGACGCAGGAACCATCTCCCGATCACGCTCGCCGTAGTGGTGGTCCTCGCCTGCATCGCGGTGCTGCCGTGGGCGTGCCGCGACCGCATCGAGCCGGACCGGCGCTACCCCACCGCCGCCGCCGCGCGCTCCGCCCCCGACGCGGGCGAGTGGGTTCCCGCCTTCCTCCCGCCCACCGCCACGGACATCTACGAGCGCCATGGCGTGGGCCGCCGCTTCGTCCGCTTCTCCGCCGATTCCGCCACCCTCGCGGCGATGTCCGCCACCATGCCGCGCATCGACACTGCGGAGGTCAAGCGCATCCCCCTGCCGACGCCGGGATGGAGCGAATGGTGGCCGATCAGCCCGCGCACCCTGCAGAGCGGCCAGGGCAAGCAGATCCGCGTGCACCGCGTCGACGACCCTCGCGACCGCGGCTACGTCGCCATCGATCCGCGCACTCTCCACGCGTTCTACTGGTCCGTGCCCGCGCGCGCAGGCACGCCGCGGTAGCGAGCACAACTGGTCTCACGCAGAGGCGCAGAGACGCAGGGAGAGAAAAGAAGAAGGGCTCACACAGAGACACAGAGCCACAGAGAGAGAAGCTAAAAGGATTACTCGTTGGTTCTCTTCTGCGTCTCTGCGCCTCTGCGTGAGACATCCGTTGTGGGCCTTGTACATTCGCCATCGATCTGAGAACTGATGCCCGTTTCCGCGGAGTACCGGGAGTACGTCCTGGAGCAGCTCGGGCGCGTGGAGCCCGTGACGGCACGCAGCATGTTCGGCGGGGTAGGCGTATATTCCGGCGGACTGTTCTTTGCGCTGCTGGACGACGACTCGGTGTACCTCAAGGTGGACGACACCAACCGCGCGGACTTCGAAGCCGCCGGTATGGGCCCGTTCCGTCCGTTCGGTGACGACTCGCACGTTATGCAGTACTACGAGCTTCCCGCCGAGCTGCTGGAAGAGCCGGACCGGCTCCGCCCCTGGGTACACAAGGCGCTGGACGTCGCGCGGCGAAAGCGCCGCAAGCGATAGCGGAAACCCCGTGAGGCCCCCTCTCATGCGCATCCCCCTCGCGCTGGCCCTGCTGGCCCTCCCCGCCGCGCTCGCCGCGCAGGCCCCCGCGCACCGCTCGCTCCCGCTGGGCGACACCTCCGTCACCATGGCGGGGGAGAAGGTGCTGCTGACCCACACCGTCGCCCGCTCGCGCGAAGGGATCGAGAGCGGCCTGCAGCGCGAGGACGGGCTGCAGGGCACCGCACGCAGCGAGTTCGACCAGGACCTTCCGCGCAGCTACACCGTGCTCTGGACGAGCGCGGACACCGCCATCGCGCTGCAGGTGCAGCGGCGCGGCACCCGGCTGCAGGTGTCGGGTGCGCGCACCGCGACGGTCCCCATCCCCCGCAACACGCGCTGGGCCATCGCCGACCTGGGAATGGACGAGCACCTGATCCCCACGCTGCGCACCATCCCCGAGGGGACGCAGGGTGTTCCCTTCGCCGTGTTCCGCCCGTACTCCGACCGCTGGGACCGGCTCACCGTCTCCGTGATCGGGCTGGTGGGCGCCACAGTCATCCAGCTGCAGTCCGAGACGGGTGAGATCGGGCGGTACATCGTCACCGAGACGGGCGACCTCCTCTACGGCGAAGCGCTGCAGCCGGGCGCGGACACGCTCACCTCCCGCCGCGTCCCCAGCGCCGGCAGCCGGCGCGACGAGCGTCTCCAGGATCTGCTGGTGCTCGCGCGCAACCACGCCGGTACCCGCCCCAGCCAGTAGCACGCCACTACTGGACAGCCTTTCCCGCGCCCGCGCCCGTCTCAGAGGCGGGCGCGGGCGGGCGGCGCACGGATGGCGCCGCATTGGCCCGCAAGTAAGGGCTTGTGGAGAGCGCGCGCAGGGGATAGTCTACCCAGTGTAACCGAATCGAAAATGGACGGACCGCGCACCGCGCGGCCAAACCGGGGGCCGGCGCTTGACCGCGCCCCCGAGGGACGCTGCGTCCCTGGACACCCTGCGCGAGGCGGCGCGGCTCTTCGTCGACTCGACCTCGCTGCGCCAGGCGGCCCGCGACATCGGGATGAGCCCCACCGGGCTGCGCGGCTTCCTGGACGGCGCCGATCCGTACGTCAAAACGGCGCGCAAGCTGGCCGAGTGGTACGTGCGCGAGGCCGGCCGCCAGCAGACCGACCTCACCTTCGAGACGGCGGCCGCCGCGCTGGACCTGCTCACCAAGCATCTTCCCGTCGCGCGGCGCGACGCCGCGGCCGCGGAGCTGGTGGAGGTCCTCCACCGCCACTGCGTCCGCGGCGGGACCACGCCGCCCGAATGGCTGACGGAGCTCCGCCGGAGCTACGCGGCCGATTCGCCGTAGGGGCGCGATTTATCGCGCCCGTGTCCGCCGCCTCGCCACGCCCGCTCCGTGTCCCCTCATATGGCCGGCGCCTCCTGCTCGTGCCCATCCCGCGGCGCCCCCTCCTGCCACGGCCTGACCAGCTCGACGAGCGACCGGGCCTGCCCCTCCCAGTCGCCCGCGCGCCCCGCGAGCTGCGCGGCGCGGCGCAACCACGTCTCGGCCTCCTCCTCCCTTCCATGCGCGCGCAGCAGCCTTCCCGCCGCCCAGGCGTAGCGGCCCTGGTCCGGCCACGCGCGCGCCGCGGCCTCGGCGAAGGCGAGCCCTGCCGCCACCGCGCCGCTCTCCAGCGCCCACTCGGTCACGCACAGGCATGCCCACGCCACGCGCTCCGGCTCGGGCCCGTCCGCTTCGGCCAGCTCGCGCGCCAGCACGGCGAGGGGAAGCCGCGCGCCGGGGTCCCAGCTCGCCAGGAGAAGCTCCCGCTCCCACTCCGCCATCGCGCCCGGGTCCACCCCCGCCGCTCCCTCGTCCACCCAGCGCAGGACGGCGCGCAGCCCCCGCTCGATGGCGGCGGTCGCTGCGCGGTCGGCTGGCGGAGGCTCCGCACCGGGGCCGCCCTGGGGCGCTGGATCCATGACGTTCACTCTGTTCAGGTGTCGTATCTTTCGGCGCAGTTTAACGCGCCCGACGCGTGTCCGTCTACCGTGTTTTTGGAGCGCCCCACACGCGCCACCTGTCGCACCTGAAAATGGCTTGTGCCGGGCGCGCCCGCCGGATACGTTTCGTGTGTCCATTCCGTCCACCCGCACTGCGAACCGTCATGGATGACACGCTCCCCACCAGCATCGACCGCCTGCGTGAAAGCGTCGCCATCCGGGTGCATCTCACCTCGTTGCGGGCGGTGGCGCGGCAGGTCGGGATGAGCCCCTCGGGGCTGGAGAAGTTCATCGCGGGGGGGATGCCGTACTCCAACACGCGCCGCAAGCTGGTGGAGTGGTGGTACCGCGAGGGCACCCAGCCCCACTCCGAGCTTTCCGCGGACAGCGTCGCCGTGGCTCTCGGCACCCTGGTCCGCGACCTCCCGCCGGACCGCCGCGAGCGCACCCTGCGCGAGCTGGTGGGAACGCTGCGGGAGCTGTACGAGGCGCACGAGACGCCGGTGCCGGCGTGGTTGGGGGAGAGGGCGGGGGATGGGGAGTAGGGGAATGGGGAATGGGGACGGCCCGCCGCGACAGGTGTCGAGGCGGGCCGATGTCGTGGCGGCGACGTCGGGCGACGGTGCACGGGCGGGCACGGGCGGCCACATGGGGCCGCCCCTACCAGGGATCGTGGTGCGTCGCGGGCGGGGGGGTGGGGGCGGGCACGGGCGCGATGAATCGCGCCCCTACGGTTATCTGCCGTTTCGCCCCCTCTCTCGATAACGGCGAGGGCGCAGCCCTCTCCTGTTATCGGAAGAGGGGGCAGCGAGGAACGAGCGGGGGTGAGGGCCCATTCTCGCGCCCCTTCCCCCCGTGTGTTACCTTTTCCGCCGCCCGTATCGAGCACCCTCAGACCAGCGCACTACGATGGCCGAAGCCACCCTGCACCGCACGCCGCTGTACGCGGAGCACGTCGCCCTCAACGCCAAGATCGTCCCGTTCGCGGGGTACGAGATGCCCGTGCAGTACCCGGCCGGCATCACCGCCGAGCACCAGGCGGTCCGCAACGCCGCGGGGCTCTTCGACGTGTCGCACATGGGCGAGTTCATCGTCCGCGGCGAGCGCGCGCTGGAGTTCGTGCAGCACGTCACCACCAACGACGCGTCCAAGATCGAGGTGGGACAGGCGCAGTACTCCACGCTCTGCAACGACAACGGCTTCCTGCTGGACGACCTCCTCGTCTACCGCTTCCCCGATCACTACATGCTGGTGGTGAACGGGTCGAACCGCGAAAAGGACTGGGCGTGGGTGTCGCGCTTCGCGGGTGACTTCGGGGTGGAGCTGGAGGACCGCACGGACGACATCGCGCTCCTCGCGCTGCAGGGCCCGCGCGCGCAGGCGATCCTGGCGCGGCTGACGGATCACGACCTCGACTCGATCCGCTACTACCGCTTCGCCGAGGGGACGGTGGACGGCATCCCCATGATCATCTCGCGCACGGGCTACACCGGCGAGGACGGCTTCGAGCTGTACGTGGGCGCGGACGACGCGCCGGGGCTCTGGAGTCGGCTGCTGGAGGTGGGGAAGGAGGACGGCCTGCTTCCCACTGGCCTGGGGTGCCGCGACTCGCTGCGGCTGGAGATGGGGTACGCGCTCTACGGCAACGACCTGGACGAGGCGCGCACGCCGCTGGAGGCCGGGCTCGCCTGGGTCACCAAGCTGGACAAGGGCGACTTCGTGGGGCGCGACGCCCTGCGCCGCCAGAAGGAGGAGGGGGTGAAGGTGCGCCTCGCCGGCTTCAAGCTCCGGGAGCGCGGCTTCCCGCGCCACGGGTACCCGGTGGAGTTCAACGGGGAGCGCACCGGAGAGGTCACCAGCGGCACCATGAGTCCCACGCTTGGCTACGGGGTGGGGCTGGCGTACGTTCCCGTCGCGGCGGCGAAGCCGGGGACGGAGATCGGGATCGTGATCCGCGACCGCGCGGTGCCGGCCGAGGTGATGCGCCCCCCCTTCCATACCGGGGGGACGGTCCGCACGTGACGAACGCTCGCCACGGGTGATCCGGTGGCCGACGCGGTCCTGATCACCACCGAAGACCTGGAGCCCGCGGTCCGGCTGCGCGCCGCCTTCGAAGAGGCGGGGATACGCACCGAGCTGCTGGCTTCCGGCGAATCGCTCGCCGACGCCGTCGGCGAGCCGGTCCTGCTCGTCATCACCGGCGGGCTGCGGGAGCGGCGCGCGCGCTCGCTGATCCAGCAGGCGCGCGGCCGTGCGCCCGTAATCGGCCTTACCGAGCCGACGGAGCCCACCGGCCGCGCCGTCTGCCGCGAGCTGGGGCTGGCCGACTGCTTCCCCAAGCCGATCGACGTGGACGAGGTCGCGCTCATCGGCCGCCGCCTGATCCAGCGCGAGGAGCTGCGTGAGATCATCGGCATCGTGGGCGAGACGGAGGAGATGGAGGAGGTGCTGGAGCGCATCGTCCAGATCGCCCCCGTCAACTCCACCGTGCTCATCCTGGGAGAGAGCGGGACGGGGAAGGAGCTGGTGGCCCGCGGCATCCACGCCCTCTCGCCGCGCAGACACAGGCCGTTCATCGCCGTCAACGTCGCTGCGCTCACCGAGACGCTGCTGGAGAGCGAGCTCTTCGGCCACGAAAAGGGTGCGTTCACCGGGGCGGCGGCGCTGCGCAAGGGGCTGTTCGAGCTGGCCAACGGCGGCACCATCTTCCTGGACGAGATGGGGGAGATGCCGCAGGCCACGCAGACCAAGCTCCTGCGCGTCCTGGAAGAGCGCGAGTTCAGGCGGGTGGGCGGCGAGGAGTCGATCCGGGTGGATGTTCGGGTGGTGGCCGCAACGAATCGCGACCTTCGCGAGCAGGTGGCGCTGGGCGAGTTCCGGCGCGACCTGTACCACCGGCTGAACGTCCTGCGCATCGACCTTCCGCCGCTGCGCCAGCGCCGCGCGGATATCCCGCGCCTCATCGACCGCTTCATCCGCGAGTTCAGCGCGCAGCACGACCGTCCCTTCGTGGGAATCGATCCCGAGGCGCTCCGCGTGCTGGTGGAGTACGACTGGCCGGGGAACGTGCGCGAGCTGCGCAACCTGGTGGAGAGCATGGTGGTGCTCGCCCCCGGCCGCGTGATCCGCCCCGAGGACATTCCGCCCGAGGTGCGCCACAAGCGCACCGGCTCCCTCCTTCCGGTGCTGGCGCCGCGCCCGGTTTCGCAGGAGCGCGGGAGGCGCGAGGATGGCGGCGGGCCTTCCCCGGAGCTGGAGTTCGTGCTGCGCACGCTGTACGATCTGCGCATGAACCTGGAGGACCTGCGCCGCGACGTGGAGGATATCCGCAAGCGCGACCAGCCCGCCATCGCCCTCCCGGCGGCCACGGGGTACGCGCACTACGGCCAGCCGGTTATCCCGCTGGGTGCCCCGATCGCGCCGCCGGAGCCGATTCCGCACGAGGAGGAGGGCGTCGTCGTCTTCCGCCGCGGGATGACGCTCGCGGACATGGAGCGCGAAGCCATCACCGTCGCCCTGCGCGAGGCCCGCGGCAACCGCCGCCGCGCCGCGGAGATGCTGGGGATGGGCGAGCGCACGCTGTATCGGAAGCTGAAGGAGTATGAGATGGAGCCCGGTGAAAGTGCGTGAGTGCGTTAGTGCGTGAGTGCGCTTTCTAGCCGGAGACCGGGTTGGGCTTCGCGTACGATGCGGGCCTCTCGATACGCACAGTAGATCCTTCGCTTCGCGCCAAAGTGACGTGCCGGGTAGAGGCCTGTGAGGCGCGTCGCTCAGGATGACAGAAAGACGAGCACAAACCCATGCGTGCGCCCCTCCCCCAGGTTGTTTTGGGGGAGGGGCAGCGAGGAACGAGCGGGGAGGGGGCCCGCAGTCCCCGCACTAACGCACTCACGCACTAACGCACTTATTTCTCCGTTGACTGCTCCCTATCCGATCTTCGCCGCAACCGCGCCTGGGCTGGAGCCTCTGGCGGCGGCGGAGCTGCGCGCGCTGGGGATTCGGGCGGCGCCCGAGCAGGGGGGCGTGGCGTGGGAGGGGAGCGCGGAGGAGCTGTACACGGCCAACCTCTGGCTGCGCACGGCCAGCCGCGTCACGGTTCGAGCGGCGGAGTTCAGGGCGCGCACCTTTTTCGAGCTGGAGCGGCACGCGCGCAAGATCCCGTGGGAGCGGTGGGTGGCGAAGGGGCGGGCGGTGCGGCTGCGCGTCACGTCACGCAAGTCCAAGCTCTACCACGAGGGCGCCGTCGCGGAGCGGGTGCTGGACGCCATCGAGCGCCGCGTCGGTGGGCTGGGTGGCGCGGAGGTGGCGCGCGACGACGAGGGCGATGAGGATGCGGGCGATGCGCAGCTCTTCGTCGTGCGCTTCGTGCGCGACGGCTGCATCGTGCGTGCGGATGCGTCCGGCGCGCTGCTGCACCTGCGCGGCTACCGGCAGGCCGTCGCCCGCGCGCCGCTCCGCGAGACGCTCGCCGCCGCCGCCCTCATGGGAAGCCGCTGGCCCGGCGATGCCCCGCTCCTCGACCCCATGTGCGGCTCGGGCACGATCGCCATCGAGGGCGCGCTGATGGCCCGCAACATCGCGCCGGGGCTGGCGGGGGCGGACCGCGAGCCGCGCCGCTTCGCCTTCCAGGAGTGGCCGGACGCGGATGCGGCGGCGTGGCGGCGCGTCGTGGAGCGCGCCCAATCCGCCATCCGCCCCTCCGCCCCCGCCCCCATCCAGGGCTCCGACCGCGATGCCGGCGCCATCGAGGCCGCCACCGCCAACGCCACCCGCGCCGGCGTCCTCGCCGACGTGGAGCTCGCCGTCGCCCCCGTCTCCGCCATCGACCCGCCCGCCGGCCCCGGCTGGATCGTCACCAACCCGCCCTACGGCGTCCGCGTCGGCGAGACGGAGGCGCTGCGCAACCTGTACGCGGCGCTCGGCCACGCCGCCCGCCTGCGCGCCCCCAACTGGACGATGGCCCTCCTCTCCGCCGAATCCCGCCTCGACTCCCAGGTCGGCGTCCCCTTTGAGAACGCCTTCCAGACCCGCAACGGCGGCATCCCCGTGCACCTGGCGGTCGGCAGGGTGGGCAAGATAGAGGGGCCAGGCCTGGGCCAGCCTGGCGACTAAACTCGCGGCAACCACAGCACAAAGTCCGCCTTCGCGGACTCGCGCCGCCGCTTCCCGAGACCGCTTCAGCGGTCTTCGCGTGGTTCCAGCCGGGGGATTCATCCCCCGGTGCTCGGATGCCGGCGCCCGGACGCCGGCGCTCGTACAACGCCCGGTCGCCCACGCAAAGTTTTCCCAACCACGCACGCCCGGCACCCCGCCGCCCGCCCCTCGCAGCCTCGCCCACACCGTAAGCGGATGCCACGCCGCCACATGGGCCGAAGCACAGGAGGCGGCACACGGCTGGCATCGTGCAAGGGAGCCCGGGGCGGAAGCCTCCGTCCCGGCGCCTCCTGAAATTGCTTGCGGGGGGAGCGGGGGTGGGTTACTCTGTACCCGTCCACAGACATCGCACGTCCAGCCGCACCCCGGCGCCCGGCCCCAAGCCGCGGCGCGCTCGTCCGCGTTCCGGCAGACCCCGCGAAGCACCGCTCGCCCCGCCCGTCCCCCCGAGGTCCCGTGAGAACGCCACTCGTCGCCGCCATCGCCGGCCTGGCCGCAGCAGCGCCCCTGGCCGCACAGCAGCAGCCGCCCGCGCAGCAGGACCGGGTGCACGTCGTCCGCCAGGGAGACACCCTGTGGGAGCTGGCGCGCACCTACATGAGCGACCCGTTCCTCTGGCCGGAGATCTTTCGGCTCAACACGGACGTGGTGCAGGACCCCGCGCGGATCTATCCTTCCGAGCGGCTCGTCCTTCCCGGCGGCGCGCGCGAAGCCGAGGGACCCCGCGACGGGCGCACGGTGTTCTACCGGGACGAGGACGCGGAGGACCGCGCCATCGTGGGCGCCTCCACCGCGCCGTACTCCGTGGTGACGCCGGGCGACTTCTACCGCGCGTCGTTCGTGGCGCCGGACGCCGAGGTGCGGCCCGTGGGGCGGCTGGCGGAGGTCGTCTCGCCCACCGAGGTGGCGCTGGACCGGCTTCCGGGAATCCAACCGTACGACCGGGTGTACGTAGCGATGGGCGCGGGGAGCGGCACGCAGGTGGGCGACCGCCTGCACTTCGTGCGCCCCGCGCGCGACCTGCGCCCCGCCGGCCGCGTGTGGGAGTCCACCGGCATCGCCACGGTGGCCGCCGTGGAGGATGGGGTGGCAACGGCGGTGATGATCCGCCTGTTCGGCGAGGTGCGGCCGGGCGACCTGGCGCTCCCCGCGGCGCGCTTCGAAGTCCCCGCGGGTGTGCGGCCGGTGGCGTCGACGGGGCTGCAGGGGCGTCTCCTGGGGCTGGAGACGGAGCACGCCATCGTGGCCACCATGGAGTACGCCTTCCTGGACGTGGGCCGGCAGGCCGGTGTGCGCGAGGGCGACGAGTTCGAGGTCTACCTGCCGCGCGAGGCGCGCAGCTGGGGGAGCCGCCCCGAGATCCGCGTGGGGCGCATGCAGGTGGTGAAGGTGATGGACCGCACGGCGACGGTGAAGATCACCGCGATCGAGCAGCCGGCGATGCGGCCGGGGCTCCCGGTGCGCAGGGTGGCACGGATGCCGTGATTCCAGGCCGGGGGTCCGGCCTGGTCCGCGGTTCCGGCGCCCTTCCCCCAAAGGAAGGGCGCCCGCACTTTGTAGGGATATGATGACCGACGTCCTGCACCTGGCAGCCGTGGCGCTGTACGCGCTCGCCGCGGCGCTGCTGGGGATCTCCTTCGCGCGTACCGACCGGCGCCTCCCCGCCGTCGCCACCACCACCCTCGGGCTGGCGGTGGCGGCGCACGGGGGGGCGCTGGCCTCGTACATCCGCCAGTTCGGCGAGCCGCCGCTGGTGGGGCTGGCGCCGTCGCTCTCGGTGCTCGGCTTCCTGATCGCGCTGGGCTCGCTGGGCGTGGCGACGCTGGGGCGCACCGGTCCCCTCGGGCTGGTGCTGGTGCCCGTGGCCGCCGCCGTCGCCGCCGCCGCGCAGGCCGCCGGCGTGCGCCCGGACGGCGAGGCGATGCTCTTTCGCGGCCCCTGGTTCGTGCTGCACGTGGTGCTCGCGATGCTGGGCTACGCCGCGCTCGCCGTCTCCTTTGCCGCGGGACTGATGTACCTCCTGCAGTTCCGGGAGTTGAAGGGGCGGCGCTTCGGAGCCATCTTCCGCTTCTTTCCGCCTCTGGAGACGCTGGACCGCATCGGGCGCGTGGCGCTGATGGCTGGCCTCCCGCTCCTTTCCGCCGCGCTGCTGGTGGGATGGGCCTGGACGGAGCGCTTCCAGCACCCGATGGCCATCGGAAACCCCAAGATCATCTTAGGGGTAATCAGTTGGCTGGTGTTCGTGGTGGCGCTGGCGGTGCGCGCCGGCGGGAGCCCCCAGGCGCGGCGCGGGGCGCTGGTGTCGGTTGTGGGCTTCGCGGTGGTGGTGATCTCGTACGTGGTGCTGCGGGTTGGGGCATCGACGCACACGGGCGGGTTCCTGTGAGGGCGGGGTTGTTCCGGCGGTTGAAACCGCTGCAACAAAAGCGGGAAGTCCGCCTTCGCGGACTAATCTCCGGGCTGCAACCTGCGAAGGCAGGTTTCCCGCGGTCGTTGCCGCGGTTTCAACCGCCGGAATGGGGGTCCGCATGAGCCCCCGCCTTCCGCTGCTGGTGGATGCGGCGCGGCTGCGGGTGCTGGTGGTGGGCGGCGGGGCGGTGGCGCTGCGCAAGGTGCGCGGCGTGGTGGAGGCAGGCGGGCGGCCGGAGATCGTGTCGCCGGAGCTGTGCGGGGAGCTGCGGGAGGTGGTGGAGCGGGAGGGGCTGGCGTGGATGGCGCGCGGGTGGGAAGAGGGCGATGCGCGCGGCTTTCACCTGGTGTTCGCGGCGACGAATCGGGCGGAGGTGAATGCCCGGGTGGCGCGCGAGGCCGAGGCAGGGGGGGCGCTGGTGAGCGGGGCGGATGACGGGGCGGGCTCGCTGTTCCATCTCCCCGCCGTCATCCGCAGGGAGGGCGTGACGGTGGCGTTCTCCACCGGGGGTGCGGCGCCGCTGCTGGCCAGGCGGCTGCGCGAGCGGCTGGAGGCGGTGGTCACGCCCGGACTGGGGCGCGCCGCCGCACGACTCGCCGCCCTGCGCGGCGAGGTGCAGGCCCGCTGGGCCGGGGACGAGGGGCGCCGCCGGGCGCTCTGGTTTGCACTCATCACACCGGAATTCGTGGACGACGCGGTCGCGGGCCGGGACGAAGACGTGGAGCGGCGGATCGGCCGATGCCTCTCGCAGTCGTAGGAGTCAGCCACCGCACGGCGCCGATCGAGCTCCGGGAACGGTTCGCCTTCGGGCGGGCCGAGCTTCCCGGCGCCTTGATCTCGCTGGTGGAGGAGACCGGCGCGGAAACGGTGGTGCTCTCCACCTGCAACCGCACCGAGGTGTACCTGGCCGCCCCCGAGGGTGTGGACGGCACCGAGGTGGCGCGCGCCGTACTCGCAGGGCGGGTGGGGATGTCCGCCGAGGGCGCCGCGCGCCACCTCTACCTGCACCGCGACCGCGGCGCCGCCGAGCACCTCTTCCGCGTCTCCAGCGGCCTCGACTCCATGATCCTGGGCGAGCCGCAGATCCAGGGCCAGGTGCGCGATGCCTACGCCGTGGCCCGCGAGACCGCCGCCGCCGAGGGGCCCGTGGTCGGCCCCG
>DASVVI010000013.1:0-2647 GCA_036386635.1 Longimicrobium sp. | reverse complement strand
GCCCGAACCTGTAGTTCGCCGTTCGAAGTCGTCAGCCCAGGACGGAACGCACCGCCCGGATCACGTCCTCCACGTCCGCATCGGAAAGGAACGGGGACAGCGGGAGCGACACCGTGCGCTCGCTGATCCAGGTGGCGTTGGGGAAGTCTTCCGGCCGGTAGCCGAAGGTGTCGCGGAAGAACGGGTGCAGGTGCACGCCGATGTAGTGGCACCCCGTGCCGATCCCGCGCTGGTGCAGCGCCGCCATGAACCGGTCGCGCGAGATCCCGCAGCGGGCCTCGTCCACCAGCAGCGTGTACAGGTGTCGGGCGTGCAGCTGGTGGGGCGGGGCGGGGGCGGGGCAGGCGACCGGCAGATCCGCGAACGCCTCGTCGTAGCGCCGCCACACCTCCTCGCGGCGGGCCAGGCGGCCGGCGAGCTGCGGGAGCTGGTGGATGCCGAGGGCGGCCTGCAGGTCCATCATGTTGTACTTGAAGCCGGGGTACTCCACCTGGTAGTGCCGGTACCCGGCGTCGGCGAAGCGCCTCCACGCGTCGTGGGACAGGCCGTGCAGCGCGTACGTCTTGATGCGCGCCGCGAGGTCCGGGTCGTCGGTGGCGACCGCGCCGCCCTCGCCGGTGGTGAGGTTCTTGGTGACGTAGAACGAGAAGCAGGTGAGCTGCGAGATGCTCCCCACCTTGCGGCCGCGGTGCGCGGCTTCCAGCGCGTGGGCCGCGTCCTCGATCACCAGCAGCCCGTGGCGCCGGGCGATGTCGCCGATGGCGTCCATGTCGCACACCCGCCCGGCAAGGTGCACCGGGATGATGGCCCGGGTGCGCGGGGTGACCGCGTCCTCGATCCGCTGCGGGTCGATCAGCTGCGAACGGCGGTCGCAGTCCGCGAGGACCGGGGTGCCCCCGGCGTGCACGATGGAGCTCACCGTGCTGGCGAAGGTCATGGGCGTGGTGACGACCTCGTCGCCCGGCCCGATCCCCGCCGCCACCATGGACAGGTGGAGCGCCGCCGTGCACGAGTGCAGCGCCATCACGTGCTCGGCCCCGGTGTACTCCCGGAGCATCCCCTCGAAGCGCTGCACCTTCGGGCCGGTGCCCAGCCAGCCGCCGCGCAGCGAGTCCACCACCTCGGCGATCTCGTCCTCCCCGATGCGGGGAGCGCCGAAGACCAGGTAGCCGTCGCGGTCCGGGGAGCGGCTCAAGGGGCGAGCGGGGTTGCGGGGGGGCGTGGTGGGAACGGCCCGGAATCTGGCGACCGTCCCCCCGTTCGGAAAGTGGCCCCGGCCCGACGCCGGCAAACGGTCGTTTCCAGCCACCGGTTGCTTGCCACGCGCGAGGAATGGCGCTACCTTGGGCCTGGTTCGACCCCCCGCGACCGATCCCACCGCGCACCGGGGGCCGCCCCCCACCGCTCCCCCCCCGCCGAAGCCTCCCCGTGCCGTCCGTCGTCTTCCTGAACCGGTTCTACGCACCCGACGTGGCCGCCACCGGGCAGATCCTCGCGGACCTGGCGGAAGACCTGGCCGCGCAGGGGTGGGACACCACCGTGATCACCGGCCGGACCCGCTACGAGGGTACGGGCGAGCCCCTGCCGCGCTCGGAATTGCGCAGGGGGGTGCGGGTGCTCCGCATCCGGACGGCCACGCTGCGGCGGATGCCGATGCTGGGGCGCGTCCTCGCGTGCGCCACCTTCCTGCTGGGCGCCTTCCCGGCGCTGTGGCGGGTCCCCCGGGGGTCGGTCGTGGTCGCCATGACCGACCCCCCGTTCCTGCTGGTGCCGGTGCTGCTGATGGCCCGCGTCCGGGGCTTCCAGGTGGCGGGCTGGGTACAGGACGTGTACCCGCAGCTCGCGGTCGCGCTGGGGGTGCTGCGTCCGCACACCCTGCTTTCCCGCCTCCTGCACGACGTCGCGCGGAGCACGTACCGGCGCTGCGACGTGGTGATCACGCTCGCCCCGGCGATGTCGCGGGTGATGACCGGGATGGGGGTGCCGCCGGACCGGGTGGTGCACGTGCACAACTGGGCCGACGCCCGGGCGATCCGCCCCCTCCCCCTGGAGCAGAACCCGTTCGTCCGCGAGCACGGCCTCGCCTCGCGCTTCGTGGTGATGTACTCCGGGACCGCGGGGCGCGCCCACACCTTCGACGCCGTGGTCGAGGCGGCGCGCGAGCTGAGCTCCGACCCGGAGATCCTCTTCCTGTTCGTGGGCGGCGGCGCGCAGATGCCGGCGCTGCGCAGGGAGGTGGAGCGCTCCGGGATCTCCGCGTCGGTGCGCTTCCTCCCGTACCAGCCGCGCGAGGCGCTGTCGGCGAGCATGTCCGCCTGCGACGTGGCCCTGGTCACCGAGAAGCCCTCGACGGCGGGCCTCCTCCTCCCCAGCAAGACCTACGGCGCCATGGCGAGCGGGCGGCCCATCCTGTACGTGGGCGCCGAGGACAGCGACGTGGCGACGCTGGTGCGGAGCCACCAGTGCGGGATCGTGGTGCGCCACGACGATCCGGCGGGGATCGTCCGCGCGGTGCGCACCCTCAGGGCGGACGCGGAGCTGCGGAAGCGGATGGGCCGGTCCGGCCGGACGGCCGCCGAGGGGCTGTACGACCGCCGCCACGCCACGCGCCGCTACGGCGCCGTCCTGGACCGGCTGCGGGCCGGCG
>DASVVI010000012.1:0-4316 GCA_036386635.1 Longimicrobium sp. | reverse complement strand
GAGGCGCTGGTGCACCACGATCCCCTCGGCCAGGTTCGCCGCCGGCTCCACGAGCTCGGCCCAGGGAAGCCGCCCGAAGCGCTTGTGCGCCTCCCACATCCCCGCCACCGATCCCGGGACGCCGGCCGCCAGGTGTCCCTCGGTGGACTTGCTGGTGACGTTCCCCGCCGCGTCCAGGAACATGTCGCGGGTGGCCCGCCCTGGCGCCATCTCGCGGAAGTCGAGCGCGGCGGTGGTTCCATCCGCCATCCTCACCACCATGAATCCGCCCCCGCCGATGTTGCCGGCCTCGGGGTTGACCACCGCCAGCGCGAAGTGGGTGGCGACCGCCGCATCGACCGCATTGCCGCCGCGGCGCAGGATCTCGGCTCCCACCTCGCTTGCCATCCGATCGGTCGTCACCACCATCCCCGCGGTGGAGCGCACCGGCGCGATGGCCCCGCGCGGGTGCTCCCACGCCGCCGGGAAGAGGCGCGAGGTGTCCTGCGCGACGCGAGTATCGGCAGGCGCGGCCCCGCCTCTCCCGATCACCAGGGCCAGGAGCGGAAGGACGGGAACGAGTGCGGCGCGGCGGAGGTTCATGCGTCGGGACGGTATGGGTGAAGGTACGGCGAAGTCCTAAGTGCTAAGTCCTAAGTGCCAAGTGGGAAAAGCGCACTCACGCACTAACGCACTCACGCACCGCTGTTCAGCACTCAGCACTCAGCACTCAGCACTCAGCACTTCCTTTCATGCTACACCCCCCGCCGCCCGCAGACCAGCCCCCGCCCGTAAACACCCGCCGCCACGGCTGCGCTCTTGCATCGGGGCCGATCTCCGCCCACGTTGGGGCGTGCGTGCGCGGGGCGGTCCCGCGCCTTTCCCACTCGACGCGATGACCCAGAGACCCCCGCTGGACCCGCGCCTCACCGAGCAGCGCAACCCCGCCACCACGGAGATCGACCAGCTTTCGGCGCTGGAGATCGTCCGGGTGATCAACGAGGAAGACCACAAGATCGCCCCCTCCGTCGCCACGCAGCTGGAGCAGATCGCCGAGGCGGTGGAGATCGCCGCGGACTGCTTCCGCAAGGGCGGGCGGCTGGTGTACTTCGGCGCCGGGACCTCCGGCCGCCTGGGCGTGCTGGATGCGTCGGAGATGCCCCCCACCTACGGCATCGACCCCAGCCTGGTGCGAGGGGTGATCGCGGGCGGCTACGAGGCCCTCACCAACGCCATCGAGGGGGCCGAGGACAGCGGCGAGGAGGGCGCCCGCATCGTAGACGAGATGAAGGTGGGGCCCAACGACTTCGCCTTCGGCATCGCCGCTTCGGGCACCACGCCGTTCGTGCATGGGGCGCTGGCGCGGGCGAAAGAAGGCGGCGCCCGCACCGGATTCCTCCTCTGCACCCCGCCGGCGGACTGGATGCTGGAGAAGTACGACGTGGTGATCGCGCCGCTCCCCGGCCCCGAGGTGGTGACGGGGAGCACGCGCATGAAAGCGGGTACGGCCACCAAGCTGGTGCTCAACACCCTCACCACCGGCGCGATGATCCGCACGGGGAAGGTGTTCGGCAACCTGATGGTGGACCTGCGCGCCACCAACGAGAAGCTGCGCGACCGCAGCGAGCGCATCCTCATGGAGACGCTCGACCTGGAGCGCGACGCCGCCCGCGGCCTCCTCGCCCGCGCCGGCGGCAGCGTCAAGACGGCGATGGTGATGTTCTGGTGCGAAACCGACCGTGACGAGTCCACCCGCATACTGCTGCGCGCGGGCGGGCGGCTGGGCGAAGTGCTCAAGAGCACGCGGTGACGTTCGCGCCGTTCGCCTTTCCCGCCCGTCCGCCCTCCGAAGTCGAGTGGGAGGAGCTCCTGGTGCGCCTGGAGATCACCCCCCGCGCCCTGGGCCTCGCCGTGGAGGATGCGGGCGGCGACTCCGCCGTGGTGCGCGAGGTGCTGCGCGACGTGATCGGCAACGAGATCTGGTGGACGGAGCTGCTCCAGCGGCTGCGCGATGGACGCCCCGTCCACATGAACCGCGCCATCCCCCTGTTCCCCGGCCCCGAGCCGAGCGCGGGCGAGCTGGTGGAGGGATTCGCGCAGCTCAGAGAGCGCAACTTCGCCCAGGTGCAGCGGCGCGGGCTCGTCGTGTGGGATTGGGAGTCTCCCATCGAGGGGCGCGAGGACACACTCACCGCCTACCAGGTGCTCCAGTCGATGGCGCACGCCGATGGCGAGATGCTGGCCGCCGTGCGCGCGGCGGGACGGGGGTAGCGCGATGCTGATCGTGGGGCTGATGTCAGGCACCTCGCTGGACGGGGTGGACGCCGCGCTGGTCGAGGTGGCGGGGGAGGGGATCGATGACGTGAAGGCCACCGTCGTCCACGCCATCACCCTGCCGTACGACGAGGAGCGCCGCACCGCCATCCATGACGGCATCCTGGCCGGCACCGCCGAGGCGCTCTGCGGGCTGCACGCCGATCTGGGCGAGTGGATGGCGGAAGCGGTTGTGCGGGTTTGCCGGGAGGCGGACGTTGATCTTTCCGCTGTCGATGCGGTCGGGTCGCACGGTCAGACGGTGTGGCACCGGCCACCGGCGGGCACCCGCCGCGGCGCCACACTCCAGCTGGGCGATGCCGCGACGATCGCGGAGCGCACGGGAATCGCGGTGGTATCCGACTTCCGCACGCGCGACATCGCGGCGGGGGGGCAGGGGGCGCCGCTGGTGCCGTGGGTGGACCAGCTCCTCTTCTCCGTGCCGGACCGGACGCGCGCCCTGCAGAACATCGGCGGGATCGGCAACGTGACGCGCGTGCCGCCTCGCGGGTCAGGAGAGCAGGTGTTCGCCTTCGACACTGGACCCGGGAACGCGCTGATCGACGCGGCGGTGGAGATCGCGACGGGGGGGAAGCTGACCTTCGACCGCGACGGCCGGCTGGCGGCGCGCGGCACGGTGGACGAGCGGCTCCTCGCCGACCTCCTGCGCCACCCGTACTTCGCCGCGGAGCCGCCCAAGAGCACGGGGCGCGAGGAGTTCGGGCGCCCGTTCGTGGCGCGGCTGGTGGAGCTGGTGGAGCCCGAGGGAGACCAGGACTGGATGGATCTCGTCGCCACGATGACCGAGCTGACCGCCCGCACCATCGCGGACGCGTACCGCCGCTGGCTCATTCCGCGCGGCCTGGACGAGGTGATCCTCACCGGCGGCGGGGCGATGAACCCGACGCTGGTGGCGCGCATCGGCGCGCTGCTCCATCCGCTGCCGCTGGTGGACGGCGCCTCGCTGGGCGTCGATCCCGAGGCGAAGGAGGCGGTGGCCTTCGCCGTGCTGGCCTGGGCCCACCTGCGCGGCATCCCCGCCAACCTCCCCTCCGCGACGGGGGCGGCGGGGCCGCGCGTCCTGGGCTCGCTCACCCCCGGCGTACTGCGAGAGAACGCGTGAAGCTCGTCCGCCCGCGCATCCGAATGGCACCCTGGCCGGCACGCCTCCTGGCGCTGCCGGTGCTCGCCGTGCTCGCCGGCTGCTTCGTGGCGAGCGGCGCCTCCGGCCCTCGGCCGGACCGCCTGCAGGCGCGCGTCACGCGCATCCTGGACGCGGAGACGCCCTCGCCCGCGTACTACCGCGAGCGGGCGCGGCTGGAGGTGCTGGGGCGCGAGCTGGACGAGGTGCTCATCCGCATGATCCTCGATCCGGGCGTCGCGGAGCACGTGCGGGCCAACGCCGTCACGCTGCTGGCGGACCGTGGCTCGCCGGGAGCGCTCACCCTCCTGCGCCGCGTCCTGATCTCCAGCGCGGACGACGGGGTGCGGCTGGCGGCGGTGACCGGGGTTCAGCGCTTCGCCGTCGATTCGCCGCAGGCGCGCAACGCCCTGCGCGCCGCCGTCGGCGATCCGTCGCCGCGCGTGCGGCTGAACGCGCTGCAGGGGCTGGACGTGGAGGACGTGGGCCTGCTGCGCTCCGTGGTGGCGCGCGAGCCCGACCCGCAGGTGAAGCTCATCGCCCAGCAGCTCATCACCCTCTTCGAATCGCGCGGCGGCCCTCTCGCCCGCAACGCCCGCGGCGAGCTGCGCACCACGGTGGCGGACTCGGCGCCGCAGATCGTCTTCCACACGGAGTCGCCGGACACGGTGGGGGGGCTGCGGGTGGGATCGCTGTGGGTGGAGCTTCCGCGGGCGCGGCTGGTTCCGCTGGCGCAGGGGGTGGAGGTGGTGGAGAGCGTCGTCCCCGCCTTCCTGAACAGCGCCCGCACGATGGTGGTGTACGAGGCGGGGCGCGTGATCCACGTCCGCGACCTGCGCAGCGGGGAAACGCGGGTGGTGGCGCCCGGCATCGCGCCGCGCCC
>DASVVI010000011.1:0-2488 GCA_036386635.1 Longimicrobium sp. | reverse complement strand
CCAGGATCTGCCCGGCGCGCGGGTTGATCAGCGCCACGCGCCCGCCCGCATCCAGCGCGATCACCCCGGTTGCCGCCTCGGCGACGATGGCCTCGGTGCGGCGCTTCTCCCCCACCAGCTCCGCTTGCGTCTCACGGAGGCCGTGCACCATCTCGTTGAAGGCGTGAAAGAGGCGCCCGAACTCGTCGCTCCTTTCCTCGGGGAGGCGCACGGAAAGGTCGCCCTCGCCCACGCGCGCGGCGGCGAGGCTCATCCCCTCGATGGGCCGCGAAAGGGCGCGCCCCACGCCCAGCGCCAGGATCACGGAGAGAACGGCGCCCAGGAGGCCGGCCAGCAGCACCACGTCGGTCAGCTCCCGCTGGCGCCGCGCGATCTCGCCGGCGGCCAGCGGCGTGGGCGATGCCAGCACGTCCGAGGCGGCCAGGCGGCGGTACGCCACCAGGTACGGCTGCCCGGCCAGGCGCCGCTCCTCGCGCTCCTCCACCGACTCGCTCACGGCGAAGGCGAGGTAGGTGGGCGGTGCAAGCCAGGTGTGGTAGAGCCCCAGGTCGATCACCTCGGGCGACGCGGCCTCGGCCAGCACGCCGTGGTGGTAGAGGAGAAGGTCGATGCCGATGTGCTGCGACACCTCGGCGAGCGTGGAGCCCTGCACCTCGGCCACGGCCTGCGTGAGGCCGCGCTCGGCCACCGCCGCCGCCGTCCTCACCACCTCTCGCGAGAGGGCGCGGTACGCCGTGCCGCCGAACGCGGCCATGGGGAGGAGGAAGAAGGCGAAGAGCGCGATCGTGAGCTGCCCGCGGAAGCTCCACATGCGCCGCCACTGGCCCGATGCGAGCCCCAGTGGCTCGCCGCAGAGCGTGCGCGCGGCGGCCCAGAGCGCCACCAGCACGCCCAGGATCAGCACCTGCGCCAGCAGCGCCCTCGCCGCCAGGATCTCCGTGGAGGGCGAGGGCACCAGCAGGTGCGCGTGCTGCGCGCCGCTCGGGAAGCTCACCGCGGCCTCGCTTCGCCACCCTTGCTCCGCGCGCACCCAGCGCATCCGGCCGGGCGGGATCGCGGGGCGGCCCGCGGCGGGAGCGAGGGAGAGCGCCACCGCGTCGCCGGCGCCGACGTCCTCTTCGGGGTCCAGGAAGCGGGCCAGGGCGGTGGTGCGCCCCAGGTGGCGGCGCGGCGGCACCGCCACCGACACCGTCTGGCCGCCCGGCAGCGTCACCGCCAACAGGTACTGCAGCTGGTCCGAGCCGGTGAAGCGCTGCACCAGCGGCTCCTCCGCCTCGCGCGCGGCGCGGAGCACCTCGGCGATGCGGTCGGCGGGGATCTGCGCGTCGCTCAGCCGCAGCTCGGCCGCGGGGCTCTCTCCCGTCCACAGCGTGACGCGCGCCTCGTAGCCCTCCTTCGCCAGCCCGCTTTCGACCCAGGACTGGTAGAGGAGGCTCACCCCCTGGCGCCCTTCGGCCGCGAAGAAGAGGACACGCTCCGCGAACTGGCGCAGGAGGAAGTCGAGGAAAGGATCGGCCTGCGTCCCCAGGCGCCCCAGGTTGCTCTCGGCCTCGGCGAGGCGGGCGTTCTGGTGCATCAGCCAGAGGTGTGGAAGCGCCACTGACCCCGCGATCCACCCCGCCAGCGCCCAGGGGAGGAGCGCGCCCCTCCCCACCCCGCGCCGCCCCACGCCCGCCGCGGCCAGGGCGAACGGGACGGCCCAGAGCGTGGCGGTCCACGGCGGGAGCTCCCGGCCGGGCCGCCACCAGAGCACCACCGCCGCCCCCAGTGCCACCGCCAGCACCGCCGCCCCCACGACCAGTCCGCCGCGCCACCGCGGCGACTCGCGCCCTTCGCCCTCGCCCAGCAGCGCGCGCAGCGGGAGGGCCGCCAGGAGCGCGGTCGCGGCCACCAGCGCCAGCCCGCCCGCGGGGTGCGCCGCCAGCGCTCCCGCCGCCGCCGATGCGCGCACCAGCGCGATTGCCCCCACCAGCGCGCCCGCGGCCAGCACCGCCCGCGCGGCCAGCGGCACCCGGTCCGCCAGCGGCAGCGACCGCGAGCGCGAGAGGAGCCACACGGCGAGCGCCGCCAGCACGATCAGCAGCTGCCCCAGCGTGGGATCGCCGGGCACGGGGAGGACGAAGCCGAGCGGGGAGAAGAGGTCGCCGGGCGCCCCCATCGCCTCCCAGGGGACGAAGAAGAGCGCCCCCGCCACCGCCGCCAGCGGCAGCCCCCAGGTGCGCTCGCCGCGCGCCCAGGCGCTGGTGAGGAGGACGACGGCCAGGAGCCACGCCGCCGCCACCGCCCACCGCCCGCTGAGCACCACGCGCGCCCGCCACGTCTCCTGCGTCAGCGTGGCGAACACGACGCTGAGGATGCGCCCCTGGTACCCCGTCCAGTCCCACGCGGAATCCTGCGGCGCGAACTCGGGGGTGGTGAAGCGCGGGGCCACGCCGAACCGGCGGGCAAAGGTCTGCGCGTAGGGCGGCGTCCCCTCCCCCACCTCCAC
>DASVVI010000010.1:0-7677 GCA_036386635.1 Longimicrobium sp. | reverse complement strand
CTCGGGCGGAGGCTCGCGGCGCGTTTCGGTCCGCGGCTCCGAGCGGGGCTCGGGGCGCCGGCTCTCGCTGGGCGGCGACGAATCCGGGGAGCGGCGCTCGAAGGTCGGGCGCTGGCGCTCCGGCCGCACTACCCGCGGCTCCTGCTGCTGCTCCGGCTCGCCCTGCGGCTGCTGGGTGTACGATCCCGCCCCGCGCGAGGCGGGCGGGGCCGGGCGACGCGAGTAGCCGCGGCTGTCGTCGCGCACGTCCGTGCGCTCCTTGTACCCGTGCGTGGGCTGCGTGCGGCGGTACCGGTCGTCGTAGTAGCCGTTTCCGTAGTACCCGTTGCCGTAGTAGCCGTTGCCCCGGGCGTAGTACACGCGCCGGTCACCGCGGTAGTACCGCGTATCATAATAGTACGGCACCTGCACGAGCAAAACGCGCACTCGGTCGCAGCTGTCGTAGTACACGCTGCGGCTGCTGTACCACGAGCCGTAGCTGTCGTAGCAGGCGTAGCGCGGGTGCGTGTAGCGGCGGCCCACGTGGTACGTGTAGTAGTCGCTGTCGTGCTCGCCGTAGCCCCAGTCGCCCACCAGCATCCGCTCGTAGCGCTCCATGGCGCGGAACGGGTCGCCGTAGACGTTGTAGTTGGGGTCCCAGCTCCCGACGCGGCGGTAGTGCAGGTCGCGGATCACGCGCTCGTCCAGCGGCTCGTTGGATGCCACGGCGAAGATGTAGCCGATGCCGTAGCCGCCGCGCATGGAGACGTACTGGCTGCCGCGCGGCCGCACGCTGTACGCGCGCCCGCCTCGCAGGTATCCGTCGTCCCCGGGCGAGCTGGGGAAGAGCACCTCGACGTTGCCGTCCGTGTCGATGTGGAGCACCGCCACGTACGCGTCGCGGTCGGTGCGCACGAGCACGCGCGACCGGTCGCCGACGTTGTAGACGTCGCGGTTGCCGTCCATCCAGACGCGGACGCCGGGACGGTAGTCCTGGTCGTAGCGCCCGTACTGTTCCTGGCGGCGGTCGCCGGACTGGTACGACGCGCCGGCCTGCATCAGGGCGGGCGGCTGGAGCGGGCCGAGGTCTTCGGCGGTCGTGCGGTCGAAGCCCGGAACGGCCCTGCTGGTGTCCGCGACGGATGCCGCGCCTTCGGAGGCTCCGAAGGCAAGGAGGGCGAACGCCGCGAGGAGGGTGGTACGCATCTGAGTGTATCTCCGGTTGGGCGGGAAGCTGCACCGTCCATCGAGCAATCCGCGTTCCCGCCGCCGCCATAAATCCAAGTGATTTTACGATAACGCCTTACGCCCGAACGCACCACCCGCTGCCGGGCGTCGCTTGTCCCCGCGCGTGGACGCCCGTTCCCGCGCAGGGGACGGAACGACGGGGGAATGGGGAATGGGGAATCTATCCGGTAAGGCCGCGATTTATCGCGCCCGCCCTCGCCCCGTCTCAACCGCCGCACCGCACCGATTCCGTAGGGGCCGACCTGCGTGTCTGCCCTCCCTCGCCCCGGCTTCGACCACCGTCCCTCGGCACAGATCCGCGTAGGGGCCGCCCCACGTGGCTGCCCGTGCCTCCCCGCGCACCACCCCAACGCATCGCACGCGACACCTCACGGCACCCGATGCCCCCATTCCCCATTCCCCACCGTCCCTCCCCTGGCCCCGGATGTGCTTCTCGAATATGTTCTTCGCCCCGGTCCGCCTCCGCGGCCGGACGCGGCGGACGCCGCGCAACGACCCATAAAGGAACGCCTGCAACCGATGGCGACCACGACCAAGAAGAAGCCCCGCACCGAGGAAGCCGCGCTCGATCGCGACACGCTGCTCGGCTTCTACCGCACCATGCTGCTGGCCCGTCGCCTCGACGACAAGGAGATCCAGCTCAAGGGGCAGAACAAGATCTTCTTCCAGATCTCCGGAGCCGGGCACGAGGCGATCCAGGTGGCCGCCGCCGCCCACGCCCGCCCCGGCTACGACTGGTTCTACTTCTACTACCGCGACCGCGCCTTCTCGCTCGGCCTGGGGATGACCGCGCTCGACCACCTCCTGCAGGCCGTCGGCGCGGAGGCGGACCCCTCCTCCGGCGGGCGGCAGATGCCGTCGCACTGGGGGCACAAGGCGCTCAACATCGTCTCCACCTCGTCGCCCACCGGCACGCAGTTCCTGCAGGCCGTGGGCACCGCCGAGGCGGCGATGCGCGCGCGCAAGCTCGGTGAGCCGCTGGTGGAGACCACGGGGGCCAAAGAGGACGAGGTCGTCTTCGTCACCACCGGCGACGGCACCACATCCGAGGGCGAGTTCTGGGAGAGCCTCAACACGGCCTCCAACCTCAAGCTCCCCGTCGTCTACATTGTGGAGGACAACGAGTTCGCCATCTCCGTCCCGGTAGAGGTGAACACGGCGGGCGGCAGCATCTCCAGGCTGGTGCAGTCGTTCCCGGACCTCCTCGTCATCAACTGCGACGGCACGGACCTGGTGGACTCGTACGCCGCCATGGGGCGCGCGGTGGAGTACTGCCGCACGCGCCAGGGCCCGGCACTGGTGCACGCCAAGGTGATCCGCCCGTACAGCCACTCGCTGTCCGACGACGAGCGGTTCTACAAGACGGAGGTGATGCGGAACGAGGAGGCCAAGCGCGACCCGCTGGTGCGCGCGGCCAAGCTCCTGGTGGACGGCGGCCTCGCCACGCAGGACGAGCTCGCCCGCATCGACGCCGAGGTCAACGACGAGGTGCAGCGCGCCACCGACGAGGCGCTCGAGTCGCCGCAGCCGGCGCCCTCCACGGCCATGCAGTACCTCTTCTCGCCCGACGTGGATCCCACGGCCGAGCAGTTCGACACCGAGGACGACCCGCGCTTCACCGGCGGCGAGACCACGATGGTCGACCTGATCAACGCCACCCTCAAGGACGAGATGCGGCGCGACCCGCGCATCGTCGTCTTTGGCGAGGACGTGGCCGACGTCTCGCGCGAGGAGATGATCAACGACGTCAAGGGGAAGGGTGGCGTCTTCAAGGTCACCGCGGGGCTCCAGCGCGAGTTCGGCGGCACCCGCGTCTTCAACTCGCCCCTCGCCGAGGCCAACATCATCGGCCGCGCGGTGGGGATGGCGGTGCGCGGGATGAAGCCGGTGGTCGAGATCCAGTTCTTCGACTACATCTGGCCGGCGATGATGCAGATCCGCGGCGAGGTGGCCACCATGCGCTACCGCTCCAACAACGCCTTCGCCTCGCCGATGGTCATCCGCACCACTTACGGCGGCTACCTCAAGGGCGGCTCCATCTACCACTCGCAGACGGGCGAGTCGATCTTCGCGCACTGCCCCGGGATCCGGGTCGTCCTACCGTCGAACGCGATCGACGCGGCGGGGCTCCTGCGCACGGCGATCCGCTGCGAGGACCCGGTCCTCTTCCTGGAGCACAAGCACCTGTACCGCCAGGTGTACAACAAGGGGAAGTATCCCGGCCCCAACTTCATGATCCCCTTCGGCAAGGCCCGTACGGTGCGCGAGGGGACGGACGTGACGGTGATCGCCTGGGGTGCGCTGGTTCAGCGCTCCGTCGTGGCCGCCAAGCAGGCTGAGGACCAGTTCGGGATCTCCACCGAGGTCATCGACATGCGCACGGTGAGCCCGCTGGACATGGAGGCCGTGGCCGCGTCGGTGAAGAAGACCAACCGCCTGGTGATCGCGCACGAGGACTCGCTCTCGTGGGGGATCGGCGCCGAGGTCGCGGCGCGCGTGGCGGACGAGCTCTTCCCCTGGCTGGACGCGCCGGTGAAGCGCGTGGCCTCGCTGGACACCTGGGTGGCCTACGCCCCCCAGGTCGAGCGCGCCATCCTCCCCGAGCCCGAGGACGTGCTCAAGGCGATCCAGGAGATCAAGGCGTTCTGACCTTCCCCTGACCGCTTTTCAACGCCCCGGCGGCCCCACGGCTGCCGGGGCGTTATGCGTCCTTCGGCTGTACCGGCGGATCGAGAACCTGAACACCGCGCTCCGCGTCAGCCGCACGCCCGCTTTCCGTCCGCCGCACACAGCAGGCGCAGTGTCGATCCTCTTCCTTCATGCGCTCGAGGAACTCAGAGAAGTCGAACTCGTCATCGTCCGCTTGGACCGGCGCCAGGCTCTGAAGGCACTCCCAAGCACTCTGCTCGCCTTCCTGCAGCTGGCGCGGCACCGGAGGCGTTTCCCCCAGCGCGAGCAACCGTTGGTGGGCCAGCACAAGGCGGTAATGATCCGCCTCGCTGATGACCACGACCGCCGTGCGATCCGGTCCAAGAACCGTCTGTGGAGCGTTGGTGAGAGCGCGGTGCATTACTTCGCCGAACCGCTTCTCCGCGTCTTCTGATTTCCAGAAATCCATCATGTCCCTCCCCGGGTCAAATTAGACTCGGCGCCGTGCCCGAGACGTAATTCTGAAGATGTCCGGTGAGTGCAGCAGGAAGCGCACACCACATCGCGCTGCTCGAAGCGCACCGGTGGCGTGTCACCGTTTCCAGGGGTTCAGGATGTCGACGCCACGCTCACGGAAGTGTCGTTCGTTGCGCGTGACGAGCACAAGCCCGTAAAACTCCGCGGTCGCGAGCAGCAACGTGTCGGGAATTGGCAGCACACGACCTGACCGCTCGCTCTCGGCCAAGACCCGCCCCCACGTTCTGGAGACCGCGAGGTCCACCGGAATCGCGCGGTCGCCGAACTGTTCAAGCACCCACTCTTCCAGCCACCGGGCCAGGGTCGCGCGCTTCCTGCCAATGGCCAGCAGATGGATACCCTTCTCGATCTCGCCTACGCTGATCGTGCTGACCACCAGGTCGCCAGGCGATTGGCGCAGAACCCAACTGGTTACACGCGGGTCGGGATGCGTCCGATTCAGCTCGGACAGCACGTTCGTGTCGAGGAGATAGCGCACGAGAGTTCAGACCGCAGCATCCACGTTGCGGGCGCTCCCCGTCCGCCCGGTGCAGCATTCACAGTGGCGTGACGCTTCCCGTGAGCGTTCCAGGAAATCCTCGGGCAAGTCCCCGTCGCGGATGGCGGCCGCGATTGGCGAGTTCTGCATGATCTCGAAGAGCTCTTTCCCACCGAACCCGCGAACCGCGGGAGCCGGCACCCGTTCGGCGAGCCGCTGGTACTCCGCCTCGTCGAGCATCACCACCGCGCGTCGCTCGCGGCCCACCACGCGCTGCGGCCCAGAGGTGAGCGCCAGTTCCACCACCTCCGCGAGCGTCTCCGCGGCGTCCACGAGATTCCAGTTCCTCATGCGCTCCCCTCCTCGTCCGCAGGCGTGTCCACACTGTTCGGTTTCGAAGGTAATGGGAGGGAAGTCGGGCGGGCAACGGGGGCACAGAAAGCGGATCTGCTGATGTCGCAAGCAGATCCGCTCGTTCGCGCCACGAGTGGAGCGCGGGGAGTAGTGATGGCGTTTCAGTGCTATCGCCGCGGGTGCGTGAGCCCTCAGCGGGTTCCGGTCAGGTGGGGAAGGCCACCTTCACCGGGACCGCGCTGCTGGCGAACGCGCCGTTGCCCAGCGTGCCGCTCTCGCCGCCGCCCCAGCAGTACACGTCGCCCGGCACGGTCACGCCGCAGGTGGCAGAGAACCCGGCGCTGATCGTCTTCCAGCGGAGGTCCCCGGCCACCCGCGCCGGGGCGGGGCCGCCCTCGTTGCCGAGTGCCGGCCCCCGCTTTCCCCAGCACCAGCCCACGCCGTCCGCATCGACTCCGCAGCTATGCTGGAATCCTACGCTCAGCGTGCGCAGGCGCAGCTCCCCCGCAACCCGGGTGGGAACCGTCGTTACGCCGGCTGCCCCGTTTCCCGTCTGGCCGTCGGACCCCCAGCCCCAGCACCAGACGCTGTCGTCGGCCGCCAGCGCGCAGCTGAAGCGCCCGCCGGTGCCGACCGCCCGGAACTGGAGGCCGCTCGAGACGGGAGCCGGCGTGGCGGTGCGCGGCGTCACAGTGGTGGGAGGGGGGTAGGCGGTCCCATCCGGAGAGCGGGTGCCGTTCCCCAGCTCGCCGTACCAGTTGTCGCCCCAGCAGAGAACCCGCCCCGCGCTGATCCCGCACTGGTGGCCGTACAGGTAGCTGTACCCTCCGCGGCTCGGGCTGCCGATGCCGATGTACCCGTGCGTGCGGCTCAATGCGGTGAAGCGATGTCCCGGCGCAAGGTCGAGAAAGCTCCCCGTCCCCTGCCGGGTGTCGCAGCGCGCCTCTTCGCCGGGGAAGATGCCGCACACGCCGAAACCCCATCCCAGCGCCTCCATCCCCACGATGCGGACCCCCGCAAGCTGCTTCGGGGCCGTCACGATGGTGGCGTCGGGCTCGCCGTCGATCCCCTTCCCGCCCCAGCAGTACAGCTCGTCTGCCTCCGTGGTGCCGCACGTGTAGCTGACGCCAGGCGACACTTCCTTGAAGCGCAGCCCTCCCACCACGCGCACTGGGGTGGCCACGTACGACTCCGAGGGGCCGACGGAGCCGGTTCCGAGATTTCCGCGGTAGTTGCTGCCGCCCCAGCAGTACGCCGCGCCTTCGGTGGATAGCGCGCACACGGCGCTGCCCTCCTGCGCCACGCTCACCGAGGCGAAGCTGCTGGGCACGACCTCCGTGTCTACGGGGCCGGGATCGCACGCGGCAGCGGCGAAAAGGACGAGTACCACGAAGGGACGAGCCAGGGACATCATCTGCTCAGTGTCGTCAAGGGGTGCAACGCGCGCGGCGCGCGCGCGGTAGGGTCGAACGCAAGAACAACGTATGGCGTCGCGTATTATGACAGCCGCCGGCTCTGCACCGCAACCGGCGCACTTCCTGCAACGCGGCGGCCCCCTGAGCCGAGCCGATTGTGGCCGCGGCACGCGCCGTTCGCCGGCCCCGAACCCACACCAGGAGACCGCCCCCGTTGAGCGCTTCCGACCCGCTCTGGTACAAGGACGCCGTCTTTTACGAGATCCACGTCAAGGCTTTCCAGGACTCCAACGCCGACGGGATCGGCGACTTCGCCGGGCTGATGCAGCGCCTGGACTACGTACAGAGTCTGGGCGTGGACGTCATCTGGCTCCTTCCCTACTACCCCTCGCCGCTACGCGACGACGGGTACGACATCGCCGACTACTACAACATCCACCCGTCGTACGGGTCGGTGGACGACTTCACGCGCTTCATGGAGGAGGCGCACCGGCGCGGCCTGCGCGTGATCTCGGACCTGGTGCTCAACCACACCTCCAGCGACCACCCCTGGTTCCAGCGCGCCCGGCGCGCGCCCAAGGGGTCGCCGGAGCGCGACTTCTACGTGTGGTCGGACGACGACACCGTGTACAAGGAGGCCCGCGTCATCTTCACCGACACGGAGCCGAGCAACTGGACGTGGGACCCGGTGGCGGGGCAGTACTACTGGCACCGCTTCTTCAGCCACCAGCCGGACCTCAACTGGGACAACCCCGCCGTGAAGGAGGCGATGTTCCAGGTGATGGAGTTCTGGCTGGACCGCGGGCTGGACGGCTTCCGCGCGGACGCGGTGCCGTACCTGATCGAGCGCGAAGGGACGATCTGCGAGAACCTCCCGGAGACGCACGACATCCTCAAGGAGTTCCGCACACGGCTGGACTCCAAGTACCCGGGGCGCATCCTGCTGGCCGAAGCCAACCAGTGGCCGGAGGACGTGCGCCCCTACTTCGGCGACGGCGACGAGTTCCAGATGGCGTT
>DASVVI010000009.1:0-1849 GCA_036386635.1 Longimicrobium sp. | reverse complement strand
CGTCCAGGAGCCGCAGCGCCGCCACTCGTGACTCGACGGCGACCCGCTCGCGTGGTTCATCCACCGAGACGAAGCCACGCACCACCGAACGCGCGGAGGGGAGCACCCGGCGCGCATCCACGAGCGAGACGCCGCGCCCGTCGCAGCACACGGTCAAAAGCGGTGAGACGCTGTTCGGCATCGCGCGTGAGTACGGCGTCACGGTGCCGGCGCTGCGGGAGGCGAACGACATGGAGGCGGGCGCCGCCCTCCAGCCCGGCCAGAAGCTGCGCATCCCGCGAAGCTGATACGAAACGCAACCGCATGGCTCACACAGAGCCACAGAGAACAACCACAAGAGGTTTTCTCTGCGGCTTTCAGTTCCTTCTGTGTCCTCTGTGTGACGCTTTTCTGTTGTTCTCAAATTAACGGAGGGCTCCGCGGCAGAATCGCCCGCGGAGCCCTCCGTTTCATGCTGCCGGACCGCGATACCTCAGGGGCAGATGCGGCTGCCGCACTCGGTGTACTCGGGCTCCTTGTACACAAAGAAAGCCGGCGTCGTGTAGCTGGTCCCGTTGGACGTCACGACCACGCGCAGGTAGAACGAGCCGAGCCTCGGACCCACGCTGCGGGTGTAGGAGGCGCTGTTCGTCCCCACGTTGGTCCACGAGCTTCCGCTCACCGAGTACTGCCACTGGTAGCTGTAGGTGCCGCTGCCGCCGCTGGCCACCGCCTGCCACGTCCATGTTCCGGTGTAGACGTAGTCGGGGCCGCTGATGTACGCGGAGAGCGGGCTGGGGTCGGTGACGACGCCGCCGCCCGTGAAGAGCAGCAGGTTCGGGGAGCCGGCGCCCAGGCCGTAGAGCTTGTACTGCGAGGCGTTCGACAGGACCGCGCTGTTCACCGTGTAAGGCGAGGCCCACGGGTTCGATTGCAGGTACAGCGCCGCCGCGCCCGCCACGTGCGGCGAGGCCATCGAGGTGCCGTCGAGCGTGGCGGTGCCGCCGCCCAGCCAGGCCGAGGTGATCCCCTCGCCCGGCGCGTACAGGTCCACGCAGCTCCCGTAGTTGCTGAACCAGGCCTGCTGGTCGTACGAGTTGGTGGCGCCCACCGTGAGCGCGGAGGGCGCGCGCGCGGGCGAGTAGTAGCAGGCGTCGTAGCTGTCGTTGGCCGCCGCGACCGCCACCGTCACGCCGGAGGCGACCAGGTTCTCGATGGCGTCGTCCATGGCCTGCATGGCGCCGCCGGCCAGCGACAGGTTGGCGACGCTGGGAGTGGCGTGGTAGTAGCGAACCCAGTCCACGCCCGCGATCACGCCGCTCCACGTTCCCGAGCCGCCGCAGTCCAGCACCCGCACCGACACCAGGCTCACCGACTTCGCCACGCCGTAGTTGGCGCCGCCCACGGTGCCCGCCACGTGGGTGCCGTGGCCATAGCAGTCCTGCCCGTTGTACCCGTCCCCGATCGCGTCGTAGCCCACCGAGGCCCGGCCGCCGAAGTCCCAGTGCGACGTCTCGATCCCCGTGTCGATGACGTACACGGTGACGCCGGAGCCGGTGCTGCTGTACGAATAGCTGCCGTTCAGCGGAAGGTCGCGCTGGTCCACGCGGTCCAGCCCCCAGCTCCCCACCACCGCGCTCACCCGCTGGTCCTGCTCCACGTACGCCACGTTCGGGTTGCGGCGCAGCGCCGCCACGGCGCCATCGGAAAGCGAGGCCGCGAAGCCCTTGATGGCGTGCTGGTAGGTGTGGTGCAACGTTCCGCCGTGCGCGGCCGCCAGCTGCCGCGCCAGCCCGGGGGCGTCGCTCACCTCGCGCTTGAATACCACCACGTACCGTCCGGGGATTGGCTGTCCGCCCTTCCCGGTCTG
>DASVVI010000008.1:0-7475 GCA_036386635.1 Longimicrobium sp. | reverse complement strand
AGAGCGCTCACCCTCTGATGCACGAACGGTTTGATGCGAGACCGCACGGCCGCGCGAGCCCACCAGGACGCCCAGGACGCGCCAGGACGCGCCAGGACCGCACCAGAGCGAATGAATTCGCCGCTGGAAAAGCGCAAAGTCCCCCTGCGGGGACTGTAAGATTCGAGTTCGCGAAGGCGGACTTCGTGTAGATCCAGCGGCGAAGATTCGCTCCTGGAGAGGGTAACGCACTAACGCACTCACGCACTAACGCACTTTCCCCCCCGGATGCGCCCTCAACTCGTCGCAGGACTGGACATCGGCTCCAGCAAAACCGCCGTGGTCATCGCGGAGGTGACCGGCGATTCCATCCACCGCGCCCAGGTCAAGATCCTGGGGGTGGGGCAGGCGCGCACGGGAGGCATCCGCCGCGAGATCGTCACCGACATCGAGGCCACCACGGAGTCCGTCCGCAAGGCGATCCAGGAGGCCGAGCTGATGGCGGGGGTCAAGGTGGAGCGCGTCTTCACCGGGATCGCCGGGGAGCACATCCACGCCTGGCCCTCCACCGGCGTCGTGGCCGTGGCGCGCTCCCCCGGCACCGACGGCGAGATCCGGCCGGGGGACGTGGACCGCGTGCACGAGGTGGCGCGCGCGGTGGTCATCCCCACCGACCGCGAGCTGATCCACGCCATCCCGCAGGAGTACATCGTCGACTCGCAGAACGGCATCCGCGATCCCGTCGGGATGGCGGGGACGCGGCTGGAGGCGGAGGTGTTCATCGTGACCGGGTCGAGCCCGGCGGCGCAGAACATCCGCAAGGCCGTGAGCCGGGCCGGCTACGAGGTGGCCGAACTGGTGCTGGAGCCGCTCGCTTCGTCCCTGGCCGTCATGAGCGAGGACGAGAAGGAGATCGGCACCGTGCTGGTGGAGCTGGGCGGCGGGACGACGGACGTGGCCATCTTCTACGAGCGCAAAGTGCGGCACCTGGCCTCGCTCCCCTGGGGCGGCGCCACCGTCACCAACGACATCGCCAAGGGGCTTTCGCTTCCGTACGCGGAGGCGGGGCGCGCAAAGGAGCGCTTCGGCGCCGCCCGCGCGGACCTGGTGGACCCCAACGAGACGTTCGAGGTCGCCGCGGCGGCCGCGGGGCAGACGCGCCACATCGCGCGCGAGCTGCTGGCGCACATCATCGAGCAGCGGATGGACGAGATCTTTGGCCTCGTCGCAGCCGAGCTGGAGAGGAGCGGGCTGGCGCCCGAGCTGGCCGGCGGCATCGTGCTGACCGGGGGCGGGGCGTCGCTGCACGGCATCGTGGAGCTGGCCGAGCGGAGCTTCGCCGGGCCCGTGCGCATCGGCGTTCCGGGTGAGGGTCTCGGCGGCCTTGCGGATTCGGTCCGCCGCCCCAAATTTGCTTCTGCCGCAGGACTCGCGCTGTATGGATCCCGCCGACTCATCTCGGAATCCCCCGAAGGGAGCGCGCCCGTTAACGCCTCCGTAAACGGCGTCATCAAGTGGATGAAAGACTGGCTCACGGACTTCTTTTGACCGTGCAGCCCCTGGATAGAGCATGCCCAAAGACATGACGAGTACGTCCCTCCCACGCGCCTGGAGGACTAGAGGATGATCTTCGAGTACGAAGAGATTATGCCGCAGAACGCCCGCATGAAGGTGGTGGGCGTGGGCGGAGGCGGCGGAAACGCCGTCAACCGGATGATCGAGGAGGACCTGGAGGGGGTCGAGTTCATCAGCGTGAACACGGACGCCCAGGTCCTGAAGACCAGCAAGTGCCCCATCAAGCTGCAGATCGGGCAGAAGCTCACGCGCGGGCTCGGCGCCGGCGCGCGTCCGGAGATCGGGCGGCTGGCGCTGGAGGAGAACGCGGACGAGCTGCGCAAGGCGCTGGAGGGCGCGGACCTCGTCTTCATCACGGCGGGGATGGGCGGCGGCACCGGCACCGGCGCGGCGCCGGTGATCGCCGAGATGGCGCGCGAGATGGGGGCGCTCACCATCGCCATCGTCACCAAGCCCTTCATGTTCGAGGGGAAGAAGCGCCTCAAGCAGGCCGAGCTGGGCCTCGCGGAGCTGAAGCGCTGCGCGGATACGATGATCGTGGTGCCAAACGAGCGCCTGCTTTCGGTCGTTGGCAAAGGCACTTCGTTCAAGGATGCGCTCAAGAAGGCCGACGAAGTGCTTCTGCACGCCACGCAGGGCATCTCGGACCTGATCCGCGTGACGGGCGAGGTGAACGTGGACTTCGCCGACGTGCGCACGGTGATGAGCAACCGGGGCACGGCGCTGATGGGCACGGGCTTCGGCAAGGGGGAAAACCGCGCGGTGGAGGCGGCGCAGGAGGCGATCTCGTCACCGCTGCTGGACAACATCTCCATCAAGGGCGCGGCCGGGGTGCTCATCAACATCACCGGCGGGATGGACCTGGCGATCGACGAGGTGACGACCATCTCGACCATCATCCAGGAAGCCGCCGGCGACGACGCCGAGATCATCTTCGGCGCGGTGCACGACAGCAACATGAAGGAAGAGGTGCGCGTGACGGTGATCGCCACCGGCTTCGAAAAGGAGGAGTTCGAGCGGTCGGACAACGTGATCCGCCCGGACTTCCGCGGCGCGCGCACCTCCGTGGAGCCGCGCACGCACGCGACGCCGATGTACGGCACGCGCCAGGTGATGCCCGCGGGTCCCGTCTCTCCGCCGCCGGCGCCGGTGGAGGCGCAGGGGTCCAACGGCCGCGAATCGGGGGGGAGCACTCCGGTGCACAAGTTCCCGCCGCCGCGTCCCGCCCCGGACCCGCGCATGCCGAGCGACCTGGAAATCCCGACCTTCATCCGCCGGCAGATGGACTGAGGCGCGCCGGCGCATTAAGTTGTCGCGATTTCACGAGCGAAGCGGGCCCGGGCGAAGCAATTTGCCCCGGCCGCTTCGCTCCCGCTTTTGCTGGTGGGAACAGCGGCCTCACACAGAGGCCACAGAGGCTAACGGCAAGCCACAGAAGGACTTCTTCTGTTCTTGCCGTGCCCTCTGTGTCTCCGTGTGAGCCGCCGTCTGGATCATCCAAGCAGGGAGAGTCGGATGGCGCACTCGAAGAGCTTCTTCGCGGTCGGAGTGCTGGGCGGGCTGGGGTTGGCGCTCACCTCGATGGGCGAAAAGCCGCAGGATGAACAGCCGGTGACGGTTCCGGTCGCGCAGGTCAGGGCCGCGCCTCGGCCGGCCGAGGTCTCGTACGCGGACACGCTCCGCAAGGGCGAGACGCTTTCGGAGCTGATGGGGCGCACGCGGCTCAACATCGAGGAGGCGCGCGCCCTTCTCGCGCACATCGAGGCGGTGCAGGACGTGCGCAAAGTGCGGCCAGGGCTCGTCTTGCGCTACACGCAGGCCACCTTTGACGGCCTGATGAAGCGCGCGGAGCTGGGGCTGGACGCGGACCACGTGCTCTCGGTAGAAGCGGGGAAGGAAGGGCTGGCGGCGCGCGTTGCCGAGGTGAAGGTGAGCCCCGACACGGCGGTGCTGTCCGGGACGGTGAAGTCGTCGCTCTACCAGGCCCTCCTCGAGGGCGCGGGCGACGTTCCGTCCGCCGAACGGCAGCAGATCGCCGACGTGCTCGCGGACCAGATCTTCGCGTGGAAGCTCGATTTCTCCAGCGACCTTCGCTCCGGCGACTCTTTCCGCATCGTCTACGAGCGCATGGCGCGTCCGGACGGGACGGCGCGCTCGGGACGCGTCCTGGCGGTGCAGTTCGAGGTCGGCGGCAAGCTCCAGGAGGCCTACCTCTTCCGGCAGCACGGCCGCGACGAGTACTTCGACGGCGAGGGCGAGTCGCTGCGCCGCGCCTTCCTCCGCGCCCCGCTGGAGTTCCGCCGCATCTCGTCGACTTTCTCCGCAGGCCGCTACCATCCCATCCTGCACCGCATGCGCGCCCACAAGGGCGTGGACTTCTCCGCGTCGCGGGGCACCCCCGTTCGTGCAGTGGGCGACGGCGTGGTGGCGCGCGCGGGGTGGAGCGGCGGATACGGCAACGTGGTGCAGCTCCATCACATGCGCGGCTACGGCAGCCGCTACGCGCACCTCTCGCGCTTCGCGGACGGCATCCGCGCCGGCACCCGCGTGCACCAGGGCGACGTGATCGGCTACGTGGGGAGCACCGGGCTCTCGACGGGGCCGCACCTTCACTACGAGTTCCACAGCGACGGGCGCGCGGTGGACCCCATCCAGGTCAAGTTCATCACCGGTGAGCCGGTGGTGGCGTCCGCCAGGGACCGCTTCCGCGCACTGGTGGAGCAGCGGGTGGCCGTGATGGACCGCCCCGGATCGCCCCGCCTGGCCATGCGCACCTCGGGCGCGAGCGCCGGTGAGTGAATCCACGGCGCGCGGCCCGCGGTTCGACCTCTTCCCCGCCATCGACCTGCGCCGCGGCCGCTGCGTGCGGCTCCAGAAGGGCGAGGCCGAGAGCGAGACCGTCTACAGCGACGATCCGGTCGCAATGGCGCGCACCTTTGCGGACGCGGGCGCGCGCTGGGTGCACGTGGTGGACCTGGACGCAGCGTTCGGCGAGGGCTCCAACCGCGCGCTGATCCGCGAGCTCGCCGCCGCCGTCCCCCTGCGCGTGCAGACCGGCGGCGGCCTGCGCAGCGAGGACGGCCTTGCCGAGGTGCTGGAGGCCGGCGTCGCGCGGGCGGTGATCGGCACGGCCGCGCTGGAGAACCCCGAGCTCGTCCGCCGCGCCGTGGAGCGCTGGGGCGCGGAGCGGATCGCCGTCGGCCTCGACGCACGCGGGCGCCGCCCCGCCGCACGCGGCTGGACCGAGGAGAGCGGGGAAGACCTCTTCGACGTCGCCCGCTCCCTCGTCGCCATGGGCGTGCGCACGCTGATCTACACCGACATCGAGCGCGATGGGATGATGCAGGGGCCCAACCTGGTCATCGCCTCCGCGCTCGCTGGCTTCTCGGGCGCCGAGGTCATCGTCTCCGGCGGAATCTCCGGAATCGAGGACGTGGAGGAGGTTTACGCGGAGCGCCGCGCCGGCATCCGCACCGTCGGCGTCATCATGGGGAAGGCGATCTACGAGGGGAGGCTTGATCTGGCCGAGGCCGTGCGCCTGGTGGAGGGATGATGCCGCAGGTGCACATGACGGGCGTGCGCTACGGTGTGCGCAAGGATGCTCTCACGAGCGCCTTTCAGGCGTACACCGGGATGGGCACCGTCGAAGCCCGCCGCATGGCCGCCGCCGTCGCCGCCGGCACCCGCACGACCCTCCGCGTGGAGGATCCGGACCTGGCCTACGACTTCGCCACCGAGCTCGCATCGCTCGGGGTCAACGCGGAGGCCGACGAGAGCGATTACTGACGCCGGGGAGCGGTGGTTGTGGGAGCCCATCGGGACGATCTGGTCCTGGTGGGCTTCGTGCGTTTGGGGGCACTGCGCGCCGGGGGCTAAAGCCCCCGGCTGGAACAACGCGAAGGCGGCTGAAGCCGACTCGTGCAGCCGCGGTGCGGGTGTAATGCGCCAGGGCTCGACGCCTGTGAGCGACTGCTGACCGTGTTCTCACCGATCGTTGTGCGTTGGGAGTGCGGGTGTACAGATTGAAACCGCGGGCCTGAAGCTCACCGTGTGAGGGAGGGGCAATTGGCAAACGAGAAGGAGGAGATCTGCGCCCTGCTAGTTAGTCTCCCGAATGACACCGCCGACGAGGACCTCCAGTACCGCCGATACGTGCTGGAGAAGATCCGCTGTGGGCTGGAATCGGCTGAGACGCAGCCGACGTTCACGCAGGAGGAAGCGGAAGCGCGTCTGCGGACGTGGGTTGCGTCGGACGGAGCGGAAGGCGCCTCACCTTTGTCATCCTGAGCAGATCGCTGGCCGGGCGTTCCGGAAGCGGGCTGCGGCACTAGGCAGGGCACGGGCAGCCCCGTGGGGCGGCCCCTACAGGATTGGTGTGAAGAGGCGGGCGTGGGGGCTGCGGCGAGGGTGGCAGACACGCAGGTCTGCCCCTACCGGTGACGGTTCGTGAGGCGAGGGGCGGGCAGGCGCGCGATGAACGGCGCCCCGCTCAGCGGGACGGATCTCGCCCGAGAGTCCGCGAAGGCGGACTTTGTGCTGTTGTTGCCGCGAGTTCACTCGCCCGGGCTAGCCCGGGGCCAGATCCGGCCCGCCCAGTACCGCCCCCGCCCGCAACGCGCCACCATCGGATCGACTTTCGTGGGGGAGCTTGATTCGCGCCGTGGCGTGTGAGAAGTTTACGGCGTGGACGGGGCGGCATCTTGCCGGGGGAGCGCGGTGGGGGGATCTTGCGGGGCTCTGCTGCCCGGCTCGGGCGGCGCACTGGAAGCCTGCCGCGAACCGACGATGCACACCGAAGCCAGACCCGTCGTAGACCTCCGCTCGGACACCGTCACGAAGCCGACGCTCGCGATGCGGCGCGCTATCGCCGAGGCGGAGGTGGGGGACGCGGTCCTGGGCGACGATCCCACGGCGGCGGAGCTGGAGCGGTACGGCGCCGAGCTGCTGGGGAAGGAAGCCGCGCTCTTCTTTCCCAGCGGGATCATGGCGAACCAGACCGCCCTCCTGGTGCTCGCCGCGCCTGGGACGGAGGCGGTGATCGACGACGGCGGGCACATTCTCAACTGGGAAGAGGCCGCCGCCTCCGCGTGGGGCGGCATTCAGCTACGGGCGGTGCGCACGCCGGACGGGCTGCTGACTCCCGAGATCGTTGCGGAGGCGATCCGGCCGCCGAGCCTGTACGTCCCGCAGACAGCGGTCGTCTGCCTGGAGAACACGCACAACAGCGCGGGCGGGCGGGTGATGCCGCTGGAGCAGATGAGGGCGGTGGCCGCCGTGGCGCGCGAGCGCGGGGTGGCCGTGCACCTGGACGGCGCGCGCCTCGCCAACGCCTCGGCCGCCACGGGGGTGCCGATGGCGGACTTCGCGGCGGAGGCGGATACGGTCATGGTGGCGCTCTCCAAGGGGCTGGGGGCACCCGTGGGGTCGCTGTTGGCCGGGAGCGCGGCGGTGATGGAGCGCGCCTGGCGCGTGCGGCGACGGCTGGGCGGCGGGATGCGGCAGGCGGGGATCCTGGCCGCGGCGGGGCTGCACGCGCTGCGCAACCACTTCCCACTGCTCGCGGAGGATCACCGGCGGGCGCGCCTTCTGGCAGAGCTGGTCTCCGCACTCCCAGGCGTGGCGGCGCCGGTGCCGGATACGAACATCGTCATGATCGACCTGGTGGACCCGGCGCTGGAGCCGGCGGCGCTGCTGGCGGCGCTGGAGGCGCAGGGGGTGAGGCTCACGCAGTTCGGCGCGCGCAGGCTGCGGGCGGTCACGCACATGGACGTGGACGACGCGGGGATCAAGCGCGCGGCGTCGGTGCTGGAGGAGGTGCTGGGCTCCGGGCGCGGCTGAGGATTCCGGGTGCCCACGCCGTGACGGAGAGCCTTGCGTAGGGTGTGAATTTGCCGTACACTTTCGCCTTGTCTTCGGGAACG
>DASVVI010000007.1:0-7125 GCA_036386635.1 Longimicrobium sp. | reverse complement strand
TTCACCCCGCCCGATGTGTCACCCGCATATGGCCCGGCGCCGCACCACGCCTCCCCCGACCAGCACCGCCGCACCCGCCGAAACACCCGCGCCCGCGAGGTGGAAGCCGCGCGCTTGGCAGACCGCGCTGGCGCTGGCGCTGCTCAACCTCTTGCTGGTGCTGCTCGCGTTCGATCCCACGCCGTACACCGGCGGAGACAACGGCGCCTACTACGCCCTCGCCCGCTCGCTGGCGGAGGGGCGCGGCTACCTGGAGCTGTGGGACCCGGCGCGCCGGCCGCACGCGCAGTATCCCCCGCTCTTTCCCGCGATCCTGGCGCTGGCGATGTGGCTGGGCGTGCAAGGGTGGACGGGGTTCAAGCTGATCGTGGCGCTTTTCGCGGCCGCCGCCACCGCCTTCTCGTATCTATGGGCGCGGCGCACCACGACGCCTGGCGTGGCGCTCGCCTGCGGCGTGCTGGTGGCCCTCTGCCCCGGCGTGATCAAGTACGCGCACTACGAGCTTTCGGACGTGCCGTTCTGGGCGTTCACCATGCTCGCGCTGTGGGCCTTCTCGCACCTGGCGCCCCGCTCACCGGGCCCGGCGGACGGGGAGCGCACGGGCGACGCGAAGTGGCTGGCGCTGGCGATCGTGGCGGCAGGGCTGGCGCACTTCACCCGCTCGGCCGGGCTGCCGCTGCTGGTGGCGGCGGCCGTGTGGCTCACGATGACGCGCCGGTGGAAGGCGCTCGCGGCATTCGCGGCCACCCTCGGCCCGTTCATCGTGTGGTGGGGGATGCGGGGCGCGCGGCTGGGCTCGCCGGGCTACGCGGACGCGTTCCGCTACCTGGATCCGTACCAGCCGATGCGCGGCACCGTGGGACCGCTGGACCTGCTCGACCGCATTCTGGACAACGCCGGGCGCTACCTCGGCGTGTACGAGGGACTTCTCGTGCTGGGGACTCCCGCCACGGGACTCCTGTTCGGGAGCGCCGTGACGGCGCTGGCGGTCGCCGGATGGGCGCGCGCGGCCCGCAAGCCCGGCTTGGCCGAGCTGTGGACGCCGATGTACGTGGGCGTGCTGCTGCTGTGGCCGCCCGCGTGGGCCGGCGAACGCTTCCTGATCCCCTTTGTGCCGCTGGCGCTGCGTTACGGGGGCGAGGCCGTGAGGGATCTCGCCGCACGGTGGAGCACGCCACGGTGGACCGGCGTCATAGCCGCGGGAGCGCTCGGGGCCGCGATGCTGCCGTCGGTCGTGAGCCAGGCGCGGATGGGGGCATTCTGCCGCGCGGAGGAGGCGGCGGATCGCCCGTACAGCTGCACCGAGCAGCCCTGGCGCGACTTCTTCCTCCTCGCGCGCGACCTGCGCGGCAAGCTGCCGCCGGGCTCCGTCGTCATCAGCCGCAAGCCGACGCTGTTCTATGCGGTGTCCGGCTACCCGAGCCGCCTTTACCCGCTGAGCCTGGCCCCGCCCGACACCTTCTTCCGCGCCGCCCGCGAGGCGAGGGCTTCGTACCTGGTGGTCGACCAGTTCAGCGACCTGGCGCCCAACTACCTGCACCCGGTCCTGCTGGCGCACCGCGACGACTTCTGCGTGGTCGGCGCGGTCTCGCGCGAGAACGCCGCGTTCGCCCGCATCGAGCCCGGCGGCCCGCCCCGCGCCGCCGATGCGCCGCCCAACGCCTTCCGGCCCTGCGGCATCCTCCCCGAACGATGAGCGACGCATCCACCGGGTTCCGCTATGCGAGCGCCGAGCTGGACTCCATGGCGGAGGCAAAGAACTACTACCAGTGGATCGCAGCCCGCTTCGCGCCCCACCTGGGGAGCCACGTGGTGGAGGTGGGCGCGGGGATCGGCACCTTTTCCGAGCACCTGCTGCACGCCGCGCCGCACGCGCGGCTCACCCTGATCGAGCCGGCGGAGAACAACATCGCCGCGTTGCGCGAGCGGATGGCGGGGGAGGCGCGCGTGAGCGTGCGGCACGGCTACCTGGACGCGGATGCGCCCGAGAGCGGCGCCAGCAGCGTGGTGGCCGTCAACGTCCTGGAGCACGTGGAGGACGACGACGCTTTCCTGCGCGCCGCGCGCCGTGTGCTCGCGCCCGGCGGCCGGCTCCTCCTCTTCGTCCCCGCGCTCCCCGCCATCTACGGCACGCTGGACGCGGCGTTCGAGCACTTCCGCCGCTACACGCGCCCCGCGCTCCGCCACAAGGTGACCGGGGCGGGGTTCGGCGTGGACGAGCTCCACTACGTCAACCTTCCCGGTGTGCTGGCATGGTGGGCCAGCGGCGTTCTCCTGCGCAAGCGCACCGTCACCCCCCGCGACGCACGACTGTACGACCGATGGGCAATCCCGCTGATCCGCGCGGTGGAAAGCCGCTGGCACCCGCCGATGGGGCAGAGCCTGCTCCTGGTGGCTACGCGCACGGAGGAGCCGTGAGCGAGCTCCTCCTCTCCGTCATCGTCCCCGTGTACAACGAGGCGGGCGCGGTGCGCGCATCGCTGGAGCGCCTCCGCGCCGTTCCGCTGCGCATGGAGGTGATCTGCGTGGACGACGCCTCCACCGACGGGTCGCCGCAGATTCTTGCGGAGCTGCACCGTGAGGGGCTGATCGACGTCCTCGTCACGCACCCGCGCAACCGCGGCAAGGGCGCGGCCGTGCGCGCCGGGTTCGAGCAGGCGAGGGGCGATGTAGCGGTCATCCACGACGCGGACCTGGAGTACGATCCCTTTGAGCTCCCGCGACTCCTGGAGCCCATCGCCGACGGGCGCGCCGACGCGGTGTTCGGGAGCCGCTTCCTGGGGAGCCCGCGCCGGGTGCTCTACTTCTGGCACCGCGTGGGGAACGGGCTGGTGACGCTCCTCTCCAACATGCTCACAGACCTGAACCTCACAGACGTGGAGACGTGCTACAAGATGGCGCGCACGGACCTGCTGCGGAGCCTTCCGCTCCACTCCACCCGCTTCGGCATAGAGGTGGAGCTGACGGCGCGCCTCGCGCAGTCGCGGGCGCGCATCTACGAGGTGCCCATCAGCTACGCCGGCCGCACCTACTCGGAGGGGAAGAAGATCGACTGGAAGGACGGAGTCGCCGCGGTCTGGCACATTCTGCGCTTCAACCTCTCGCGCGCGGGGACGCCGGTCTACACCTCACCCGCCGCGCCGGCCCACCTGCCCTATCCACATCGGCAAGCCGAGGAGCCGACGCGACCGGCGGACTCGCGTTGAAGCCGTATCACCCGTTGTAGATTACTCCCTTCCCCGCGCGGTACAGCTCCAGCACCGCGTTGGCCTCTTCGCGCAGGACGCCGTGGACGAACTCGATGCCGCGCGCCTCCAGGTACGCGTGCGACTCGGGGAAGACGGGGCCCTCGTCGAAGTTCAGGCGGCGCGCGTCGTCGCGGTGCGCGCCGCAGAGCACGCGCCGCACGCCGCTCCACAGCGTGGCGCCCAGGCACATGGCGCACGGCTCGCACGAGGTGGCGAGCTCGTAGACGGTGCCGCCTTCCGAGCGCATCGAAAAAGACTGGAGCCGCGACTGGGCCATCATGAACGCCACCATCTCGCCATGGAGCGTGCAGTTGTTCAGCCGCACCACGCTGTTCATCCCCACCGCCACCAGCGCACCCGTCCCCTGCTCGATAATGGCCGCCCCGAACGGGCCACCGGTCCCATGCACCACGTTCGCGCGCGAGACGTCGATGGCTAGGCGCATCTTCTCCTCGTCGGTCGTGTAGCGGCGGTCCCAGTCGACGGTGCTCTCGACCCAGTCGGGGTACTCGATGTGGATGGGCGGGATGCGCATGAGGCGAGTCGGAGAGAGGTGGCGGATGAGCGAACCCTTCCAACCATAGCCCGCATATAGCCGAACAGCAATCTCACGCGGAGGCGCGGAGGCCGCGGAGGGAACAGCAGAAAAGCGTCACACAGAGGACACGGAAGGAACTGAAAGCCAAAGAGGAAACCCTTTTGTCGTTCTTCCTCTGTGGCTCTGTGTCTCTGTGTGAGCCATGCAGTTGCGGTTTCTCTCTCTGCGTCTCCGCGTCTCCGCGTGAGCCCAGCAGTTGCCGTTCGGCGAAAAACAGCTATTTGTACCACAGCACGCCCACCGCCCTTTCTACACACAGGCCCGCATGACCCCAGCCGTCGGCCGGAGCGTATCGCGCAAAGACGGGATGGCCAAGACGACCGGCGCCGCCCGGTACGTGGACGACCTCAGCTTTCCCGGGATGGTCTACGGGCGGACGATCCGCTCCACGATCGCCAAGGGACGCATCCGCTCCATCAGCCTGGACTTCGATCCCGCGGGCTTCACCGTCGTCGACTATCGCGACATCCCCGGGCCGCGCTGCAACTTCGTGGCGCTCATCGAGGACGACCAGCCGTTCCTGGTGGCGGAGGAGATCAACCACTTCGCCGAGCCCATCCTCCTCCTGGCCCACGAGGACCGCGAGCGGCTGATGGCGGCCGAGGTGCGCATCGAGTACGACACCGAGGAGCCCGTGCTCGACCCCGAGCAATCGCCCACCGTCTTCAAGACCATCCGCATCCGCAAGGGCGACGTGGACGCGGCGATGGCGTCGGCGGACCGGGTCGTGGAAGGGACGTACCGCACGGGCCACCAGGAGCACGTCTACATCGAGACCAACGGAGTGATCGCCGTTCCCGAGGCGGGCGGGATGACCATCCACGGCTCCATGCAGTGCCCGTACTACGTGCACAAGGCGATCAAGGCGCTCCTGCAGATGAGCGACCAGCAGGTGCGCGTGGTGCAGACGGAGACCGGCGGCGGGTTCGGGGGGAAGGAGGAGTATCCCAACATTCTGGCCGGGCATGCATCGCTGCTGGCGCGAAAGGCGGGGCGGCCGGTGAAGATGGTGTACGACCGCGTGGAGGACATGATCGCCACCACCAAGCGCCACCCGTCCATCATCCGCCACCGCACGGGCGTGATGAACGACGGACGCCTGGTGGCCATGGAGATCGACGTGCTGATGGACGGCGGCGCGTACGTCACGCTCAGCCCCGTGGTGCTGTCGCGCGGGTGCATCCACGCGGCGGGGCCGTACCGGTGCGACCACACGCGCATCGACGGGCGCGTAGTGATGACGAACACGCCGCCCAACGGCGCCTTCCGCGGCTTCGGCGCGCCGCAGACGCAGTTCGCCACCGAGGTGCACATGGACCGCATCGCCGAGGCGCTGGGGATGGACCCCGTGCACCTCCGCGAGCTGAACGCCCTGCGCCCGGGCGACACCAGCGCCACCGGCCAGATCATGGGCGAGGACTGCAGCGCCCTGGAGTCGCTGAAGGCCGGTGTGGAGCGCTCCGATTACCATCGCAAGCGCGCCGAATACGCCGGGAGCAACCGGGGGATCGGCCTCTCCCTCTTCTTCCATGGCTCCGGCTTCACCGGGAGCGGCGAGATCTACCTCTCCTCCAAGGCGACACTGGAGGCGACGGAGACCGGCGCGCGCATCCGCGTGGCGAGCGTCGAGATGGGCCAGGGGACGCGCACCATGCACGCGCAGATCGTGGCGGACGCGCTCGGCATCCCGTACGAGCAGGTGGAGATCGTGCAGCCGGACACGCACCAGGTGCCCGACAGCGGCCCTACCGTGGCCTCGCGCACCTGCATGGTCGTCGGCAAGATCCTGCAGCGGTGCGCGGAGGAGATGCGCGAGACGATCGGCGGCATGACGCCCGGCGAGTACGTCCGCGAGCACGGCCCGCTCTCCGTCACCAAGCAGTTCCAGAAGCCGGACGAGATCTCCTGGGACGACACCGAGTACACCGGCGACGCCTACGCCGCCTACGGGTGGGGTTGCGACGTGGCCGAAGTGGAGCTGGACCCGGTCACCTACGAGGTCAAGCCGTTGCGCATGACCATCGTCCACGAGATCGGCAAGGCGATCCACCCCTCGATGGTCGTGGGGCAGATCGAGGGCGGCACGGCGCAGGGCGTGGGCTGGGCGCTCAACGAGAACGTGGTGATGAAGGACGGCGGGATGGCGAACCCCACGCTCACCAACTACACCATCCCCACCACGCTGGACACGCCGCGCATGGACGTCATCGTGCTGGAGAATCCGAGCGGATACGGTCCCTTTGGCGCCAAGGGCGTTGGCGAGATGCCGATCGACGGCCCCGCCCCCGCGCTCGTCAACGCCATCCGCCACATTGGGCTGGACGTGCGCTCGATCCCCGCGATCCCGGAGAGCATCATGGAGGTGGCATGCGCTTCACGCTGAACGGCGCGCCGGCGGAGGTCGACGCGCACCCCATGAAGCGCCTGCTCGACGTCCTTCGCGAGGAGTGCGGCCTCACGGGCACCAAGGAGGGGTGCGGCGAGGGCGAGTGCGGCGCGTGCACCGTCCTCATCGACGGCGAGCCGGTCGTCTCCTGCCTCGTCCCCTTCGCCCAGGCGCGCGACACGGAGGTGGTGACGATCGAGGGGCTGGGCGGCGAGCACCCGTACCAGCGCGCGTTCGCGGAGTTCAGCGGGGCGCAGTGCGGCATCTGCACGCCGGGGATGATCCTGGCCGCCGTCGCGCTCGGCCCCGCGCCGACGCTGGAGGAGGTGCGCACCGGCCTGGCGGGCAACCTGTGCCGCTGCACCGGCTACGAGGCCATCTACCGCGCCATCCACAGCGTGAGCGAATGAAGACCGCTACCACACCGCTCGACCTGCGCGACCCGCGCACGCTGGACGAGGCGCTCGCCATCCTCGCCGACGACGGCCCGCGCACGCCCATCGCGGGGTGCACCGACGTCTTCGTGAACCTGCACTTCGGCACGACGCCGGCGCGGCGCTTCCTCAACCTGTGGTCACTAAACGAGCTGCGCGGCATCACCGCGGACGGCGTGCTGCGCATCGGCGCGCTGACCACGTACACGGAGCTGATCCGCTCGCCGGCCGTGAACGACTGGCTGCCGGCGCTGGTGTCCGCCTCGCGCGAAGTGGGCGGCGCGCAGATCCAGAACCGCGGCACCCTCGCCGGCAACGTCGCCAACGGCTCCCCCGCCGGCGACTCCCTCCCCGTCCTCGCCGCCACGGACGCGGTGATCGTCCTGCGCAGCGCGGGGGGTGAGCGTCGTGTCCCCATCAACGCGCTCTACACCGGCTACCGCGCGACCGTGCTCCGCC
>DASVVI010000006.1:0-3332 GCA_036386635.1 Longimicrobium sp. | reverse complement strand
CGCAGGTCGCCCTCGCCTGGCTCCTGCGGCGCACGCGGGTCATGCTCCCCATCCCCGGCACCTCGAAGGTCAAGCACCTGGAGGAGAACGTCGCCGGGGCGGGGATCGAGCTGTCCGATGAGGACTTCGCGAGCCTCGCATCCTGAAAAAAGCCTCACACAGAGAACACAGAAGGAACTGAAAGCCACAGAGAAAACCTTTTAGCTGTTTTCTCTGTGTCTCTGTGTCTCTGTGTGAGGCTTTTTCGGTACGTCGGGGGAGTGGCACATGAGGGGCGGACGATGTAGTTTTGGCGTGCTCCTCCATCCCCTCCCGAAGTTCCCCTCCGCATGGATCATCGCACTTCGTCCAACGCACCCCCGTCCGCGGGGCACTCGCCGCTCGTGTCCGTGGAATGGGACGCGGAAGGGCGGGTGACGCGCTGGCCCGCAGAGGCCGAGGCGCTCTTCGGGTGGCGCGCGGAGGAGGTGCTGGGGAAGCGCTTGGCCGACTGGCCCTTCGTGCACCCCGAGGACCGCGCCGCCGTCCGCGAGCGGACCCTGGAGATGGTGCGCGGGACGGCGCGCCAGACGCTATCGATCAACCGCAACGTCACGAACGACGGGCGCATCCTGCACTGCGAGTGGTACAACACCGCCGTCGTGGATGCGGCCGGCGAGCTGGTCGCCCATCTCTCGCTGGTGCTGGACGTGACGGCGCGCGAGCGTGCCTTCGCCGAGATGCAGGAGGCCCGCGCCGCCGCCGAGCGCGCCGCCGAGCGCATCCGCGGCCTGCAGTGGGTGACCGCCGCCCTCTCCGAAGCGCTGACCCCCGCCGAGGTGACGCGCGTCGTGATGGAGCAGGGGATCGCGCTGCTGGGCGCCGCGGCCGGCGTGGTGGTGCTGCTGGATGAGGAGGGCGAGCGGCTGGAGCTGGTGGAGCACCGCGGCCATCCACAGAAGCTGATGGAGGAGTGGCGCAGCTTCCCCCTCACCGCGGGCGTGCCGCTGTCGGACGCCGCGCGCACGGGGGAGCCGGTCGCGCTGCGTACCAAGGCGGAGCGCGCGCGCCTGTATCCCGCGCTCGGCGAATTGCCGACGCCGTACCCGGCCATCCTTTCCGTTCCCCTTTCCGTGGAGGGCGAGGTGCTGGGCTCGCTGGGGCTCAGCTTCACCGCCGAGCGCGAGTTCGGGGACGAGGAAGTCGACCTGGCGATGGCGCTCGCGCGGCAGTGCGCCCAGGCGGTGCGGCGCGCCACGCTCTACCAGCGCGAGCGCGAGGCCCGGCGCGAGGTGGAATCGCTCGGCGAGCGGCTGCACCTCGCCCTCGATTCCGCGGACATCGGGACGTGGGACTTCGATCCCGTTTCCGGCGAGCTGAGCTGGGACCGGCGGTGCAGGGAGATCTTTGGCGTGGGTCGCCGCGGCCGCGTGGACTACCGCGCCTTCCTCGCAGCCATCCACCCCGAGGACCGCGCGGCCACGGACGCGGCGGTGCAGCGGGCGCTGGATCCGCACGGGCCGGGCGAGTACGCGGTGGAGTACCGCATCCGTGGCGGCGACGGCCCGGTGCGCTGGGCCCTCGCCCGCGGGCGCGGCTTCTTCGAGGGCGAGGGAGAGGCGCGCCGCGCCACGCGCTTCATCGGCACCGTGCTGGACGTCACCGAGCGCGTGCGCGGGCGCCGCCGTACGGAGCTGCTGGCGGAGGCCGGCACCGCGCTCGCCGTCTCGACAGACGCGGAGGGGGTGCTGCGCGCCCTCGCTCGCATCGCGGCGACGCGGCTGGGGTCCGCGTGCGCCGTCTTCCTGGCGACCCCGGACTGCGCGCCCGAGCAGGTGGAGGCAGCCGTGCGCGAAGATGGCGAGGTGCGCTTCCTCGGTCGCCGGGCGCCGTCGCTCCTCCCGGCGGGACACCCGGTGGCGCGCGTCCTCCTCACCGGCCAGGCCGAGCTCGTTCCCGCCGATGGGCTGCTGGCGGGGCTCTTTGGCGCGGGGGAGTGGGGGCGCGGCGCGGTGGTGCCGATGCGCGTGGACGGGCGCATCATCGGCGCCATCGTGCTGGCGGGCGGGGCGGAGGAAGGGTGGGGGAGCGAGGAGGTGGCGATGGCGGAGGAGCTGGCCCGCCGCGCCGCGCTCGCCGTCGAACGCGCGCGGCTGTACGAGCGCGCCCTCGCCGCCAACGTCGCCAAGAGCCAGTTCCTGGCGATGATGAGCCACGAGATCCGCACCCCCATCAACGCCATCATCGGCTACGCGGAGCTGCTGGAGGTCGGCATCGCCGGGCCGCTGACGGAGGGGCAGGCGGGGTACCTGGAGCGCGTCCGCTACAGCAGCCGCCACCTCCTGGGGCTGATCAACGACATCCTCGATCTCGCCAAGGTGGAGGCGGGGGAGATGCGCTTCGCCCGCGAGCGCGTCCCCGCGGAGGAGGCGGCCGCATCGGTGGTGGCGATGATCCTTCCGCAGGCCGAGGCCAAGGGGGTGCGGCTGGCGGCGGAGGTGTGCCAGGCCGATGCCGAGCTGCTGGGCGACGGCGACCGCATCCGCCAGGTGCTCCTCAACCTCGTCTCCAACGCGGTCAAGTTCACGCACGCGGGCGGGCGCGTGACGGTGCGCTCCGGCACCTCCTCCGTCCCGCCGCCGGTGACGCCGCTCCCCGGCACGGGACCGTGGGGCTTCGTGGAGGTGGCGGACACGGGGATCGGCATCCCGGGGGAGCAGCTCGCGCGCATCTTCGACCCCTTCACGCAGGTGGACGGCACACACACGCGGCAGCAGGGCGGCACCGGGCTGGGGCTCGCCATCTCGCGCACGTTCGCGCGGCGCATGGGGGGCGAGGTGTCCGTGTGGAGCATGCCGGGCGAGGGCTCCGTCTTCACCCTCTGGCTCCCCGCCGCCGAGGCGCCCGCGATCGAGGCGCCCGTCGCCGCCGTCCCGAGCGAGGTGCCGGGGCTGGCCAGCGTGGGCCGCGTGCTGGAGGAGCGGGTGGAGGAGGTGCTCGCCGCGTGGACGCAGCGCATCGGCCGTGACCCCGCGCTCCCCAACGCGCGCGGCGTGGAGTGGGTACAGCTGGAAGATCACGCCGCCACCTTCCTCGTCGAGGTCGCGCGTGCCCTCATGGCGCTCGATGCCGGCGCCGGCGAGCCGTCGCTGCTGCGCGACGGCGAGAGCATCATCCGCACGGTGGCGCGGCTGCATGGCGCCCAGCGAGCGCGACTCGGCTTCTCGGCGTCGGAGGTGCGGCTGGAGTACCACATGCTCTTCGAGGAAGCCGAACGCGTCCTGCGCCGCCACGTCTCCGCCCTCACCGAGGCGGACCCCGGCCCGGCGCTCGAGGTGGTGCGCGGGGTGATC
>DASVVI010000005.1:0-2772 GCA_036386635.1 Longimicrobium sp. | reverse complement strand
GGACGCCGGTCTACATCTACTGATCGGGCGGGTTGGGTGATGACGAAGGCCCCCGCGGAATGCCGCGGGGGCCTTTGTGTTTTCGGATGTCGCCGGGGGTGGGCCGCCGGGCGAAGGTCGCCGGGGGATGAATCCCCCGGCTGGAACTACGCGAAGACGGCTGAAGCCGTCTGGAGGGGCGCGGTGTTGGATCCGAGTCCCGGGAACCCACAACCCTCACGCCATTGGGTGGCGGTGCGAGGCGGAGTAGCGACCGGTGACATGGTGCTCCAATTGGCGCTCGATGTCGTTGAGGAGGGAGGAGGCGCCGAAGCGGAAGCGGTCCGCCTCCAGCCAGCGGCGGCCCAGCTCCTCCTTCATCATCATCAGCCAGTCCAGCGACTGCTTGGCCGTCTTGATTCCGCCGGCCGGCTTGAAGCCCACCTCGTGCCCCGTGCGGTCGCGGTACTCGCGGATGCAGCGCGCCATCACCAGCCCCACCGGGAGCTCCGCGTTGCGCGACTCCTTGCCGGTAGAGGTCTTGATGAAGTCCGCGCCGGCCATCATCGCCACCACCGATGCACGGGCCACGTTGCGCAGCGTCGCCAGCTCGCCGGTGGCCAGGATCGCCTTGAGGTGGGCGGCGCCGCACGCCTCGCGGAACGCCTTCACCTCGTCGTACAGCGCCTGCCAGTTCCCCGTCAGCACGTGCTCGCGGGTGATGACGATGTCGATCTCCTCCGCCCCGTCGGCCACGGATGCGTAGATCTCCTCCACGCGCTGCTTGAAGGGCGAGAGACCCGCCGGGAAGCCGGTGGAGACCGCCGCCACCGGGATCCCGGAGCCGCTCAACGCCTCCACGGCCGTCGACACGAAGCGGTGGTAGACGCACACCGCGCCGCAGCGGATGGTGAGCTCCTCCGCGCCGAGCGCGCCCAGCAGGTCGGGGCGCAGCGGCTGGCGGGCCTTGGCGCACAGGCGCCGCACCGTCCCCGGCGTGTCGTCGCCGGAGAGGGTGGTGAGGTCCATCAGGGTGATGGCGCGCAGCAGCCACGCCGCCTGCCACTGCTTCTTGACCGTGCGCCGCCCCGGGAGCGTGGATGCGCGCCGCTCCACCGCGCTGCGGTTCACCCGCACCGAGCTGACCCAGTCCAGGTCCAGCGGCACGCCGGGGTTGCGCCCCTCTTCTTCAACGGTGTGCGAGGCGCCGGTGGGTACGGCGACGAGTCGGGAGGGTTGCGTTGCCATGGCGTAGCGCGTCTCGTTCTTGGTGCGGCGCCGCAAGCGCGGCGCGGGCGGAGCTCTCCCGCCGCTCTCCACAAGATACCGCCGCCCCCGCCCCGCCGCCAACCTCGCGCGCGAGGCGCCGCGGCGGAACACGCTTGCGCTTCCAAAGCGGACGACAAACGAAAAGCTGGCTAAAGTCTGTCCGGGGCTTCATTTTGTGGGAGGGCGGCGATCCCACGCCGCCTCGCAGTCCCCGCCCGTGCACTCCCCCACCTTCAGGTCCGGTAAGACGATGCGATTCGCCACCTCCGCCACGCGGCGCGCCGTGCTGTGCGCGGCCGTGCTCTGCAGCCTTCCCGCCGCGCTCGCGGCACAGCCCGGCACCGCCATCCGCGCGGGGCAGACGGTCTCCGGCAGCCTCTCCGCGTCCGATCCCAAGCTGGACGACGGCTCGTACTACGACCAGTACGTCTACCGCGGCCGCGCGGGCGAGCAGGTGACGGTGACGCTGCGGTCCAGCGCCTTCGACAGCTACCTGTCCGTTGGGACGCTGAACGGCGGCACCTTCACCTCCAGCGCGACGGACGACGACGGCGCGGGCGGCACCGACTCGCGGGTGAGTGTGGCCGTGCCCGCGGGCGGGGTGCTGGTGATCCGCGCCAACTCGCTGGCGGGGGGCTCCACCGGCGCGTACACCATCCAGGTGGAGTCCGGCGGCGGCGGCGCGGCGCCGGGGCCGGTGCAGCGCCCGCAGCCGGGCGGCGGCGGCGGCGGCAGCGGCGGCACCATCTCCGCGGGACAGACGGTGCGCGGCGAGCTCACCAGCAGCGACATGCGCCTGGCGGACAATTCGTACGCCGACGACTACCGCTACACCGGCAGCGCGGGCGATCAGCTCGTCATCACCCTGCGCTCCACCGCCTTCGACACCTACCTGGTGTGGGGCACCGGCTCCGGAAGCTCCTTCGCCTCCGAGAAGACGGACGACGACGGCGCCGGCGGCACCGACTCGCAGATCACCGTGACGGTGGGCAGCAGCGGCACCTACACCATCCGCGCCAACTCGCTCGCCGCCAACTCCACCGGGGCCTACACCCTGAGCGTGGAGCGCACGGGCGGCGGCGGTGGTGGCGGCGGCGGCGGAGGTGGTGGTGGTGGCGGGACTCGGGCGCGCGGCGGGGCGATCCGCGCGGGCGAGACCGTCTCCGGCCGGCTGGAGGGTTCCGACCCCAAGCTGCCCGACAACTCGTACTACGACACCTACGTCTACCAGGGCACGCCGGGCGAGCAGATCATCATCACCCTCACCTCCGGCGACTTCGACACGTACCTGCGCTGGGGGCGGATGCAGGGGCAGCAGTTCCAGCTGCTGGGCACCGACGACGACGCGGCCGGCGGCACCAACTCGCGGATGCAGGTGACGCTGGACCAGAGCGGGACGTACGCCATCCAGGCCAACTCGCTCGCCGCCAACACCACCGGCACCTACACCCTGGCGGTGGAGCGCGCGAGCGGCGCGGCCCCCAGCGGTGCGCAGACGATCGCGATGGGCCAGACGGTCAGCGG
>DASVVI010000004.1:0-4785 GCA_036386635.1 Longimicrobium sp. | reverse complement strand
CTTGGTGCTGTCCGGCGCGGGCTGGCCGGCGGCGGTCCGCACGGTGCCGTACACCTCGGAACAGTAACTCGGGTCGCACGCCGCGGCCGCCAGGCAGAGCACGGCGAAGGTGACGAGATGGAGAACACGCATGGGTGGGCCTCGGGGGGCGGACTACTCGCCGGCGGCTTCCTGGGCGATGCGGTAGGCGTCGTTGCGGGCGATTCCCAGGCGGCGGCGCAGCTCCTTTGCGATCCCGCTTGGCGACTGGCCCTGCGCGAGGAGCGCGTCGGCCATGGAGCGCGCGGCGAGCTCGTCCACGGCGCCTTCTGCGGGAGCATCGACGGTGCGGCCGGCGACGACGACGACGATCTCGCCCAGCACCTCGCCTGCCGAGAAGTGCGCGGCGCCCTCGGCCGCGGTGCCGCGAAAGAACTCCTCGTGCATCTTGGTGAGCTCGCGCGCGACGGCCACGCGGCGATCCGCGCCCGCTGCTTCGGCGATGTCGGCGAGGAGCCTGGCGACGCGGTTGGGCGACTCGTAGAGCACCGATGCGCGGCGCGACGAGGCGACCTCCTCCAGCAGCTCGGCGCGCTCGGGGCCCTTGCGCGGCGGGAAGCCGACGAAGGTGAAGGTGTCCGCCTCGACGCCGGAAGCCACCAGCGCGGCGAGGAGCGCGGAGGCGCCGGGGATGGGGATCACCTCGAAACCCGCGGCGACCACTTCGCGCACGATGCGGGCGCCGGGGTCCGAAAGGAGCGGCGTGCCGGCGTCCGAGACGAGCGCGACCTGCTTGCCCTCCCCCAGCATGGCAACGACGGTGGCGGCGCGGCCGGCCTCGTTGTGCTCGTGCGCCGACATCAGCCGCGTCTGGATGTCCAGATGGCGGAGGAGGATGGAGGTGCGGCGCGTGTCCTCAGCCAGAACGACGTCCGCGCTGCCCAGGACCTCGACGGCGCGGCGGGTGATGTCGCCCAGGTTGCCGATGGGGGTGGAGACGACGTAGAGCGCCGCCACTAGAGCGACACCGCCCAGGGGAGACGGTCGAAGAAGCCTTGCTCCTGCAGCACGAAGCGGCTGTCGCGCGCCACCCGCTCCACCATCGCGGCGGGGTCCACCCCGTCATGGCGCGAGCCGGCGATCAGTGCCGCCGTCAGCCACCCCGCGACTGCCTCGGTGAGCCCCTCGGGCGTGGCCACGGGGTCCCCCACGACGCGGCCCTCGTCGGTCAGGTGGAATGCGCGCGCGGCGGGAAGGCGCCCGCCCACCTCGTTCTGTGCGGCGCGCACCATCGCCATCGCCGCGTCACGCCCGAGGGCGGAGGAGAGCTCGCGCAGGATGCCGCCGATCATCCGGCGGTAGAGGTCCACGAGGCCGGGGCCCGCCTGCACGGGAAGGGTGCCGAGCGCGGGGTATGGGATCACCCGCGGCGCGCCCCCCGCCGCCCCGAATACGGAGCGCACGAAGTCCGGCACGGGGACGGTGCCATCGCGCTCCGTGAAGTAGCCGGAGCGGAAGACGCCGTCCTCGAAGACCATGTAGTGGTGCCGCCCCGCGGACGTCATCTCCAGCACGCCGGTGAAGTGCCGCTGGCGCAGGTGCGGAAAGAGGAGCTCGGGGCGGGTGCAATCGACCGATGCGGCCCACTCCACCGGCTCCTGCACCAGCGTGGCGAGCATCGCCTGGAGCTGGGCCTCCGGCGCGCCGAAGTACCCGATCTGCCCCGCCTCACCGCGCTCGCTCTCGGTGGCCGCGATGCGCAGCACCTCCGACAGCGCGGCGGCCCCGCGGCCCTCGTCCGCCTGGAGCCGGGCGGAGTGGAAGGGCTCGCCGTTGCGCAGGAAGATCAGGTAGCACCGCTCCCCCAGCTGGATGCACACGAACCCCGACACGCGCGCCGCCCGGTCGCGCTTCCCGTCGCTCAGGATCCCCGGGAGGTTGACGTAGCTGAGCTTGGTGCGGGGGAGGAAGGCTGCTTCGTGTGGGAAGTGGTGGATCATCGCGCAGCGCGGGGGAAGTGGGTGACGTCCAATCGTACACTTTCCGTCCGCGCGCGCAAGGCGGGAAAGCAGTGCCAAGTGCCAAGTGCCAAGTGCCAAGTGCGAGCGCAGACCGTGCTCCTTCCCTTTGTCATCCTGAGGGAGCCGCCCGCACCCAAGCCCGTGGAGCACGTGACCCCCTGCGGCGACCGAAGGATCTAACCAGCGAGGTGAGAGGACCGCGTGATCGGGCCGGGCCTCGTGTCACGCGCAGTAGATCCTTCGCTACGCGCCACAGGACGGAGCACGGGCGAGGACAGTGAGGCGCGTCGCTCAGGATGACAGAAGGGGGGCGCGGATAGAGTGGGGGTTCGCCGTCCCCCATTCCCCCGTTCTCACACCAACGCACTCACGCACTAACGCACTAACGCACTGCTTTTTCCCCAGGCACTAAAAAGCCGGGAAGAGCCCGCAGGCCCTCCCCGGCTTCGGGTACGGCGGCGCCCTTACGCGGCGGCCGCGCCGAGGTGCTGCTTGATCTTGGCCTCGAGGGCCGGGCGCGGCACGGCGCCGATCACCGTGTCCACCACCTTGCCGTCCTTGAAGAAGAGGATGGTGGGGATGGAGCGCACGTTGAACTGCGCGGCGCTGCGCTGGTTGTTGTCCACGTCCAGCTTGCCGACCGTCACCTGGCCCGCGTAGTCGTCCGCGAGCTGCTCCACGATGGGGGCCACCATCCGGCACGGCCCGCACCACACGGCCCAGAAGTCGACCATGGAGAGACCGGCCTGGCCGGTCACGTCGCTGAAGGTCGCGTCGGTGATCTCTACAACATTCTTGCTGTCCGCCATCTTATACCATCCTGTGCCGAAGGCCGGTAGCCGTGCCCGCGGGGCGGGGCTAACTTGGCGGCTACCTGATTGTTGACTACTCCCGTCACTGCGAGGGCCGATGACCGAGCGGGCGCTGGACCACGTTGGAATCGCGGTTCATTCCCTGGACGATTCGCTCCCCCTCTTCGAATCTATCACCGGAGGGAAGGGGTACGGCCGCGAGGTCGTCGAGAGCCAGGGGGTGGAGGTGGTGTTCGTGGGCGCCGGTGAAGGCCGCCTGGAGCTCCTGGCCCCCGTCCGTGAAGACTCCGCGGTGGCGAAGTATCTCGCTCGCCGCGGCCCCGGGATGCACCATCTGTGCTACCGCGTCCAGGACATCGCCGCCGAGCTCGCCCGCTACCGAGCCGAGGGCGCCCAGCTCATCGACGAAACCCCTCGCGCCGGCGCCCACGGCCACCGCGTCGCCTTCATACACCCGAAATCCACCGGCGGTGTGCTGGTGGAGCTACTGGAAGGATCGCACACGTAACCCCTGGAGCGCCCCTCCCCGCGTCGGCGGCTAGAACTCGGTGCGGGTGATGCGCTCGAGGTCCACCTGCTCCACCAGCCAGCTGCCGCCGGAGCGGACGGTCGTGAAGGGGACCTGCTTGCGCTGGCGCCCGGAGGTGAGGTTGACGGTCATGCGCATGGCCTCGCCGAAGCGGCCGGGGATCTGCTCCTCGTTGGCGATGCTGAACGACTCGTGCTCCAGGATGGAGGCGATGGCGAACATCCGCTGCTCCACCTGCCGAGCGGGGTCGATTCGGTAGATGTTGCCGTCCTTGGTGCCGAAGACCAGCCCCATCTCCCGGTAGTTCTTGGCTTCCACCAGGCGGAGGAAGCGCTCCACCGCGGCGGCCGGGGCAGCCGCGCCACTCGGCCCCGGCGGCGGGGCCGTACGCGCGCCGCCGCATGCGGCTGCGAGGATCAGGATAGCGAGCGGGATGATGCGCCTGAGATGCACGGGGCCTCCGGGAGAACCGCTTGGCGTGGAGAGGTGTCGGGGGTGGGTGTGCCTCAAGTGTAGACCTGCGGCGCGGCCCCGCGCAACCCTACGGCTGCACGACCACCTCCGCCTCCCATCGGCGGTCGCTGGTCCCGCCGCCGTTCCACGGCTGGCGGTACACCAGCACCAGCCGCGTGCGCCCCGCCCGCGCCCCGCGGAACCCAAGGATCTGCGTCCCGCCGGAGCCGACCACCCCGGGCTGCGTCTTGTCCGGCTGGTAGCGCGAGCTGTCGGTCGCGAGCACGGCCGTGTCGCCGCCCTCGCGCTGCCACGAGTACCCCGTCGTCGCGTTCGACTCCAGCGCCACCTCCATCCGCCCGCCCGTGCGGAGCGTCACCGTCTTCCCCGAATTCTCCTGCGTGACCCGGACGACGCTCTGCGGCGCGGCGATGTCGGCGTCCTCACTTCGCGGTGCGGCGCAGGCGGCGAGCAGCAGACAGAACGCGATGCGGAGGTTCATGGCGGGGCCTGGATCGAGGGGATGCGGGAGGGCTGTCGCGCGCAAGCTAATACCCATGTCCCCGCGTGTCACGGCGCAAATAAGCGGAAGGCGCGGAGATCTCTCCCCGCGCCTCCGCGTCTCCGCGTGAGCCCTGCAGTTCAAGCGGCCACTTCGACCGGAGCCTCGGCGCCCGAGCGGAACACGAGCTGATGCGACCCCGGCTCGCGGTCCACCACCACCGTATCGCCGTCGCCGAAGTCGCCTTCGAGGACGCGCATGGCGAGCGGGTTCTGCACCAGGCGCTGGATGGCGCGCTTCAGTGGGCGCGCGCCGTACGCCGGGTCGTGGCCCTCTTCAGCGATGAGCTGCTTGGCCGCGTCGGTCACCTGAAGCGTGATCTTGCGGTCGGCCAGCATCCGCTCCAGCCGGCGCAGCTGCAGGTCCACGATGACGGTGAGCTGCTCGGTACCCAGCGGCTTGAAGACGATGATCTCGTCCACCCGGTTC
>DASVVI010000003.1:0-3326 GCA_036386635.1 Longimicrobium sp. | reverse complement strand
CGCAAACCTTACATCCCGCGCACCTTGCAGCATCCCCCCAATAATCCGCACAGAACCGCAACTGCATGGCTCACACAGAGACACAGAGACACAGAGAAAGAACTTCTTGTTTTCTCCTCTGTGTCTCTGTGTCTCTGTGTGAGATTGCCGTTCCTCTGAGCACTGAGCACTCGGCACTCGGCACTTCCCCTCCATGACCTGGCAGCAGACCCCCGAGTTCGTTCCCCTGATGGTCTCCGCGGCGCTGTGCGCGGGGCTCGGCGTGTTTGCGTGGGCGCACCGGCGCGTGCCGGCGGCGGTGGGGTTCGTGGTGCTGATGGCCTCGTGCGCCTGGTGGTCGTTCTTTTACGGGGTGTACCGCGGCGCCACCACGCTCGAGGCGAAGCTCTTCCTGGCCCAGGCCACGCAGGCCGGCGCCATCGTGGTGCCGCTGGCGTGGATGATCTTCACCCTCCAGTACACGCGCCACGAGCGCTGGCTGACGCCAGGCCGCATCGCGCTCGTCTCCGCCATCCCGCTGCTCACGCTGGTGATGGCTCTCACCAACCCGCTCCACTTCCAGTTCTGGGCGCGCTTCACCCTCGTCCCGCGCCGCGGCTACATCCAGATCGACTCGCGCGAGGCGTGGGGGTTCTGGCTGCACGTGGGCTACTCGTGGGCGCTCCTTTCCGCGTGCGTGGCGCTCCTCTCACTGCGCGCCCTGCGCTCGGTGCGGATCTACCGGAGGCAGGCGGTCGCCATCGGCGTGGCGGCGCTGGTGCCGTGGGTGGGGAACGTGCTGCACGTGGGCAAGGTGGTGAGGTTCCCCGCCAACCCCATGCCCTTTCTCTTCACGCTCACGGGGCTCGTCTTCTTCTGGGCCATCTTCCGCCTGCGCCTGCTGGACGTGATCCCGGTGGCGCGCGAGACGCTGGTGGAGGAGCTGCCGGACGGCGTGCTGGTGCTGGACGACGACGACCGCGTGCTCGACCTGAACCCCGCCGCCCGCACCCTGCTGCGCGTGGACGGCGACCGATGGCTGGGCCGCCGCGCGTGCGAGCTCGTCCCTCCGCTGGCGCCGCTGCTGGACGAGGCGCGCGAGGGCGCGGAGCCGCGGGTGCGCGGGCGGCTGGAGCTGGCCGAGGCGGGGCGCGCTCTGGATGCACGCGTCACCCGCTTCCACGACGAGCGCGGCAAACCGGCCGGGCGCCTGGTGGTGCTGCGCGACCTCAGCGAGCGCGAGGGTGCGCTCACCCTTCAGCGCGCCTACCTGGACCAACTCTTCGAAGCATCCCCCGAGGCCATCGCCCTCCTGGACGCCGGCGACCGCGTGCTGGACGTAAACGGCGAGTTCACCCGCATGTTCGGCTACTCGGCGAAGGAGGCGGCGGGGCGTGCCATCAACGACCTCATCGTCCCCCCCGACCTGCGCGCGCAGGGCGACGAGATGACGGCGCAGGTGATGATGGGGCAGCGGGTGGGGGTGGAGACGGTGCGCGCCCGCCGCGACGGCAGCCCGCTGGACGTGTACGTCACCGGGAGCCCCGTCTTCGTGGACGGCAAGCAGGTGGCGATCTGGGGGATCTACCGCGACATCTCGCGCCGCAAGGCGGACGAGCGGATGCGCGCGGAGCTGCTGGAGCGCGAGCGCGAGGCCCGCGCCGCCGCCGAAGCCGCCGGCCGCCGCGCCGCCTTCCTGGCCGACGTGGGGACGCTGCTCAGCGCATCCTTCGACTACGGCAGCTCGTACCGCGAGCTGGCGCGCCTGGCCGTCCCCGAGCTGGCGGACTACTGCCTGATCGACGTGGTGGAGCCGGACGGGGGAACCCGGCGCGTCGCGGTTGCGCACCACGACCCCGAGAAGGAAAAGTCCCTCATCCACGACGCCGTCAATCCGCCAGACGGCGACCTGGACCGCCGCCCCGTGCTGCGCGTGGTGAGGACGGGCGAGCCGCTCCTCGTCCCCAACTTCACCCAGGAGATGCAGGACCGGCTCTCGCACGACGAGCGCCATCGCGAGAGCTTCAACCGTAACGGGCTGAGGTCGTTCATCATCGTCCCGCTCACCGCACGCGGCCGCACGCGCGGCTCCATCACCCTGGCGATGAGCGACAGCGGCCGACACTACGGCCCGGCGGACCTGGCGGTGGCGCAGGACATGGCGCGGCGCGCGGCACTGGCCATCGACAACGCGCGCCTCTACCGCGAGGCGCAGGAGGCGGTGCGCGCGCGCGACTCGGTGCTGGGCGTGGTATCGCACGACCTGCGCAACCCGCTCACCGCGGTCCTCCTGAACGCCGACGCCATCCTCAGCGACGACACCCTCACCCTTCCCTCCTGGGCGCGCGACGGCGTGCGCATGATCGTGCGCAGCGCCGAGGCGATGGAGCACCTGATCCGCGACCTGCTGGACGTGGCGCGCATCGAGAGCGGCAACCTGCGCGTGGCCCCGCAGCCGCACGACCCGGGGCGCCTGGTGCTGGACGCCGCGGAGCTCTTCACCCCGCTGGCCGAGGAGCGCGGCATCCACCTCGTCGCCGTCCCCCCGGACCGCGCCCCCCTCGTGCGCGCCGACCGCGAGCGCGCGCTGCAGGTCTTCAGCAACCTGGTGGGGAACGCCCTCAAGTTCACCCCCTCCGATGGCGTCATCACCCTGGGCGCCGCCCTGGACGACGGCGCCGTGCGCTTCTGGGTGCGCGACACGGGCGCGGGGATCCCCGAGTCCGACTTCCCGCGCCTCTTCGACACTTTCTGGCAGGGCCACGCCCGCCGCGACGGCGCCGGCCTCGGCCTCCCCATCGCCCGCGGCATCGTCGAAGCCCACGGCGGCCGCGTCTGGGTGGAGAGCGAGGTGGGCGTGGGGACGACGTTCCACTTCACGCTGGGGTGATGAAGTGCGTGAGTGCGTAAGTGCGTGAGTGCGTTGTTTTTATGTCATCCTGAGGGAGCCGCCGGCACGAATGCACGCGTTCGCACGCCATACTCCCGCGGCGACCGAACGGATCTAGCCGGCGAGGCAAGAGGACGGCGCTACCAACCGGGCCCCTCGTCGCGCGCAGTCGATCCTTCGCTTCGCGCCACAGCACGGAGCACGGGCGAGGTCAGTGCGGCGCGTCGCTCAGGATGACAGAAGGGGGGCCGACAAAGGAGGGTTCCCCATCCCCCCGCTGGTCCGCGCCGGGAAAAGCGCGTGACTGCGTTGTTTTTATGTCATCCTGAGGGAGCCGCCGGCACGAATGCATGCGCCGCACGCCATACTCACTGCGGCGACCGAACGGATCTAGCCCGCGAAGCAAGAGGACGGCGCAACCGACCGGGCCTCTCGTCACGCGCAGTAGATCCTTCGC
>DASVVI010000002.1:0-5775 GCA_036386635.1 Longimicrobium sp. | reverse complement strand
ACCCTGTCTCAACTCGGTCCAGCAGATCAGAAATAGCCCATGACACCGAGCGCGGGGTTCGATGGTATGGGGCTATGGAGGCGGCGAAATCAATCTCATGCGCGAGGGATGCGATAGTAAAGAACCGTCGCCGACGCTGCGGTACTCCCAAACGCTCCGTGTGAACAATCCCCGTGGAGACGGAGTAGCCGAGAAGTCGGAGCACCCTCAGCGTCTCCTGTACCACACCTGATCGATCGTGTAGCGCTCCGGGCACGTTCTCAATTAGGATGGCTCTAGGACGTACGACCTCGGCAAACCGGGCCATACGTAGGTAAAGGCGATTCTTAGGATCGTCTCGTCGTGTGTGATTATTGAGGTCGCTGTGGCCCTGACAGGGTGGACCTCCGAGAAGGAGATCGACGGGCCCGAGTTCGTGGCGAAAAGCAGCTTCCGCCGATGAGGCTGGGTCTCCAATCCGACCGTCCAGGATCACTTCGACCGGAGTATCGCTGAGAACGGCGTTCGGGAAGTTGCGCCCGTAGATCCCGAGAGCCCGCATGTTGATATCCACCGCCAGCAGTGGAACCGGGCGCACGTTCAGGGCTCTGCATGCTTCCCACACGCCGAGCGACATCGAGCCGCATCCAGAAAACAAATCTACAAGGCGCAGCGTCCCGCGCGCATCGTTGGTCGGGGGGCGCACACGGGTTCGAAGCCAGGCCAAGTCGAACGCCGACGCAAGGTCCGCCTCGCGCACCTTGCCCCTACAAACCTTACTACTAGCGGTTGCCCCGTTCCGGAGAACGATGTCCCGGCGGATCGTGCCGCGCAGAGGCTCGTCCGCGAACGCCTCGACTGCGGCATGAGGATCAGCGAGGAAATCGAACTGATCATCTGTGTCTTCATACATCGGTGTCACGTACACTAAATCCCCCAAAAATCTATGAGCTTGGCCCGGAGTCGGCCTTGTTCCCCCAACTCACACTCCCATACTGTTAACACATCGTACCCGAGCGCGCGAAGCGCCTTCTCCTTTTCGGCGTCCCTCTCACGATTCCTACGGAGCTTCTCCTCCCAGAACGCCCGATTTCGTTGTGGGATGGTAGCGCGCCTACACTGGTAATGCGAATGCCAGAAACAGCCATGGACGAACACCGCCTTTCGGCGGCGCCGGTTCACAACATCCGGGGTTCCAGGCAACCCTCGAACATTCAGACGGAACCGAGCACCGGCGGCATGGAGCAACCTTCTGACCACCAACTCTGGAGTTGTGCCGCGCTGGCGCATGCGCTTCATTAGCGCGGATCGCGCGGCATCCGTGGGCACAATCATCGTTGGTTACCGGAAGAATCCTTCAACTTATCGTGAGGTATCGAGCGTGCCAACCCGATTCTCGATGGGGCAGAGAACCCAGTAAGGCACCGAGCACCGGCCTGACTTTCCTCTTGGGCGGAGTTATCTCTCGGGAACACTTGAGCACTCACTCGGCGGACGCTCTCCGCCCCGATTCCGCCGCCACGTCAATCACCACCCCGGATACAAGTACATGGATCCAAGATCGGAGCTACATCTGGCAATCCACAACATCAGAACTTATATGGTGGCGTACCGCCGGTACGAAAGGATTCAGGAGTTTTTCGCCAATCTGCTCAACCTTCCGCGTAGTCAGATCTCGGCTGCCGTGGCTCGTGGTCGTCCGCGTTCAATCTCTACGATTATGGAACGTAACAGATTGCGCGGAACACCCGCAGCGGCGATTGCCGTGATGATCTTGCCGGATGATAAGTATCTCGCTGAGTGGGTAGAAACCGCGCACGGCGACGTTCGGTCGTCGGATGTCCGGTCCGTGGTTTTCTGCACCCAGGAGAATGGTGTATGGACCATCAGTCGAATCGTCGACCCGCTTCTGGAGATTGGTACGGGTCTAAAGCTTGAGTTCCCAGGCGCCGAAATCGTGTCAGGGGCTCGCAAGCGTTAGTCTCTGCGCGAGAGCACGGCTCCGCAACGGTAAGTGATCTGAGACGCGGTGGATAGCCGCAGTTTCGAAGCGAGCGGAGGCTCTGGGCAACCGCGGCGCCCTGGTTCGGGGCTGGCCCGTAATCAGAACCTGTGCAGCCAGGCGGCAGTCGGCGCGGTGCTTCACCATGAGCGGGCTTGCACTCTGATCCTGCGCCCATGATTCGGCGGGCACCAGCAATAAGGCAGTAGCGCACGTCGTTAGGACTCCGATTAGGTTGCGGATCATCGGGGTGAACCTTTTATGACGGGGGGAGGTCTGACTCGCCCGTAGGCAACTCCAGTCCCTCAGAAGGTACGATCACCGAGGACAGACCGATGTGCCAGGTGGCTGTTGCAGCCGCAGCGACATCAATTCCGCCACTCGATCTCCTGCTGGATGCGCCGCGCCAGCGCGCTGGCCGCATACCACACGCTCACCGACTCCACCTCTCTCGCGGCGCCGATCCGCTGCAGGAGGTCGAGGACGGGGGCCTTCACCGAGCCGGTGAGTGGCACCGGACCGTTCGTGTACGGTGCGTGCGTGACGACTCCTCCCGCGGGAAGAACCTGCACGTTCGCAGCCCCGACGACCGGAACGGCGCTGAACCAACCGACGTGGTGCGGATCGACGTAGTTGTCGAGCACGTGCATGGCACCGACGCGGACCACGTCCGGACGCGAGCGGTCCAGGACAACGGCGCGCACCTGCTCGTAAATCCGTGCGTCGTGAATCATCGTACTCGCGCGCATCACCTTTACTACCGACGCGGTATCGCCGGGTACCGTGCGCCACTCCTGCACGATCGCGGGGGGACCCTCGTGCTCACAGTTCGAGATATAGTCGAGCGCCCACTCGCGTCTGGTGCGAGGCTCGCCGGTGATGAGCACCTGCGCCGCCATCCGGCAGTCGTTGCGGTGCTTGACCATGAGCGGGTTTGGACCCTGATCCTGTGCGCGGGATTCAACGGGCACGAGCGGCAGAGCCGCAACGCACGCCAGCAGGATCGAGAACAGGCTGCGAAGCATGTTGGGGATTTCGGTTCTGCGACACGTGGGGAGAGGAGGGGGCGTGCGGCATGACGCAGCCGTACGCTCCGCTTCGACAGCGATTACCCGACGCGGTGCCCCCGCGTGGGGACGCCATCGCAGGTCACCGATTCCACTCGATCTCCTCCTGGATCCGGAGTGCGAGCGCGGCTGCCGCATACCACACCGTCAGCGGCTCCACGTCGCGCGCGGTGCTCACGCGCTGGAGGAGTTGGAGCACCGGTTCTCGCACCGGAGCAACGAGCGGTAGAGGGCCATTGGCGTACGGCGCATGCGTAACGAGGGCGGTCTCCGGATGTACGACCTTGACTTCGCCACCTTCTGGCGGAACGCTCCCGAACCATCCGCCGTGAAGCGGGTTGACGTAGCTGTCCAGCACATGCATGGCCCCCACGCGGATCACATCGGCGCGCGAGCGGTCCTCGACGACCTCGCGTACCCGCTCGTAGATGCGCACGTCGCGAATCGCAGTACTGGCACGCATCAGCTGTAGGACCGCCGCCGAGTCAGCAGGTACTGCCCGCCATTCCCGCGCGATGGCCGGCGGCCCTTCCTCGGGACAGCTTGAGATGTAATCTCGCGCCCAGGCGCGCTTCGTATGCGGCTCCCCTCTGGTCAGCACCTGTGCCGCGAGCCGGCAATCGTTGCGGTGCTTTATCGCGATCGGATTAGCCGCGCCGCTTTGTGCGTGCGCGCCCTCGGGAGCTGCGGCGATGATCGAGGTGATCAATGCAAGGGCGCGGATCAGCCGCTGAATCGTGTTCGTCATCTCAGTTGTCGCCCTCGTTCTTTAGGTCCACGCCGGAAGTAGAGTAGAGGGTGCACGGCTTAGCCCGTGTTCCAAAGGTAACCAGGTACGGTCCATTCTTAGCATCTACGACGCGCTTGCTTTCCGCGGCTCCGAGCAGGAAGGTGCGTCTCCATTCCCTCCGGTACGCATCCACCATCTCGGCGTCGCCGAGGCTATCTACCGTTGTTTCCCATGCGCGGATAGAATCGGCGAGGGCGAACGCGCGAACAGTCTGGAACACTTCGACGTGCTTCTCCTCGTGCCTCAGAACGTCCGCCCGGAGATCCCCTGTCACGTACGTGCGCGGGCAGTAGTTGGTTCCTCCGAAATTGATCACGTTTCCGTTCCGCTCCTCAGCCTGGCTGAGATAGAATAAGCTGCCGCGGGCCATGGCGTCGTCATTCAGGACGATGGCAGCATACGCGGGGAACGTCAGGTCCTTGTAGTAGAACAGGCTGTTGTTGGGTCCCCCGCGCACCTCGGCCGTTGGGTCTTCGGGGTAGTCCCTTCGGTAGTCTTGCTGATCGGCACGGAAGAAGGTGGTTCCCAGATGGTGCGTGAATTCGACCCGAGCCGGAAGAGTTGTGGTTGGATCCGGATCGGTGCCATTGCGCACCGTCTCAGCATGGATAACCGGTGACCGACCGCTCCAGTCCCGGTTCGTAACCGTAACGGTGGCTTTCAGCGTCTCTTCGCCTGCACTGGGGTCGCGCCGGAGTCCGGTGTGCGCCTTCACCTCGATGACGCCGCTCTGGACCATCACGCCCCGCCACACGTTCGACTCGGTGTCGCCGTCTTCACGAGCCTTGCCGTTGAACTTCCACCCGCGCGACCACGCGGGCCCGCGTTCGCGGTTGAGGGAGCGGGCTTCGCAGCTCAGCGTGTCACCCCGCGTGATCTGGACGTCGATGCTCTGCCCGGAAACGGGTTTCTTTAGCTCCTGCCCGGTCAGCGTGCCGCAGGTCAGCGCCAGCTCTGGCTGCCGCACCGTCACGATGAGCACGATGTCGTTGAAATCGTTGTCGTCGCTGTCCTCGATGTACACGCGGTACGACCCACCGTTGAACATGGATCGGATTCGCGCCGTGCCGGGGAACCCGATCTTCGCCCAGTAGCGCGAGGTCTCCGTGACGATGGTGTAGGTGCCGCCGGTCGCGACAGGGCCGATGGTGACCGGTTCCGGCTTGCCACACCACCACGGACCGATGCCCGTGAACAGGGTGCCGCTCAGCACGCCGCCGAGGTACACGGTGTCGCACCAGCCGTTCTCGGTGCTCTCCACCTCGAACGTGAGGTAGCTTCCCTGCGTGACCTCGATGTTGGCGTTCACGAACTCGCCGTTCGCGTTGATGTCGAAGCGCGGCCTGTTGGCGGCCCGCTGGCTCAGCCGCGCGAAGTTGCCCGCCGTATCCGCGGCGGCGGTGGGGCCGGTCGGGTGGCGCACGTCCGCACACGCGCTGACCGTGATCAGAATCAGAGCAGATGCCCAGATGCGGAGCCGCTCTGGGCATCGCCAAGGGGTACGATTCATGGAACCCGCGAAGAAGGGGTTGGGAGGAATGAGTAGAGGCTGTGCTTGTGCAGGACGTAGCGCGGGGTGCACCACGCACCCGCACGGCCAGGAACTGGCGGGAGGGCATCGGGAGGAGGGCGAAGGTTCGGCAGCCGGGCTGTCTCCGTGAGACCCCTAGCTTTGCGGCCCCGCCTCACGGCGGGTGTGCTCTTATCGTTTCTTCGGTACTGCGGCTACTATTCTATCTCAAAAATCAGACGAGCACAATAACGGCGCATTAGGAACGCTGTTGGCGACTGGTGGAGGCGCCAACCTCGATAACAGGTCCCGGCAGACGTCGATCCCATCAGACGAGAGGCCCCGCCACCGAAACCGGTGCGGAGCCTCTCTTCTCGAAGCGGCGCAGGCACGACGGGTCACCCCCAGAGTTTCTTCCAGAACGGCC
>DASVVI010000001.1:0-6301 GCA_036386635.1 Longimicrobium sp. | reverse complement strand
GGGGGGGGGGGGCCCCTCAGCGCGGCACCAACGCCAGCCGAACGGCACCACATTCCGCCCCCTCTCTCGATAACAGAGGGCGGAGCCCTCTCCTGTTATCGGGGGAGGGGGCAGCGAGGAACGAGCGGGGGTGAGGGCCCCCCGCCCAACCATCAACCCAGCGCAACAGCTTGCACGTTTCCCAGCGCCACGGTGGCGGCGGATGGTTCGCCGCGGTCCGGGGCTACCTCAGCACCCCGGCGAACCTGCTCACGGGGCTCCGCCTCGCCGCCATCCCGGTGCTCTGGATCCTGGCGCTGGACGGGCGCGACCGGGCGCTGGGGTACGGGCTCGCCGCGGCGTTCGCCAGCGACCTGATCGACGGGCCGCTCGCCCGCCACCTGGGGCAGACCTCCGAGATCGGGAGCCGCACCGACTCCATCGCCGACCACATGCTGGCGACGTCAACGGTGGTGTGGCTCTTTCTCCTGCGGCCCGCATTCTTTCGGGAGCACGCGGCGCTGCTGCTGGGGTGGTCGGCGGTCGCGCTGTTTACACTCGGCGTGGCATGGGTGAGGTTCCGGAGGTTCGTGGACCTACACCTGTACTCGGCCAAGGTCACCGTCTTCTTCGCCTACACCATGGCGATCGGGATGCTGGCGACGGGGCACTTCTACGAGTGGCACTTTCGCATCGCCTTCGCCGTGGCCATGTTTGCCGCGCTGGAATCGCTGACGATCCTGCTGGCGTGGAAAGACCCGGACAGGCACGGCGGATCCATCTTTCTGAAGCGCTAAAGAACACGCCCCGTTCCGCACCCCTCGCGGAACGGGGTTCTTCTTTGTACGTTGTCGCCCGCGTGCACCGCTCGTCCACTTCCGCGCAAGGCGGCCATGATCCTCAGGCGCTTCTACGACGAAAAGCTGGCCCAGGCGAGCTGGATGATCGGCTGCTCCGGCCAGGCGCTGGTGGTGGACCCCGCGCGCGACGTGGAGCCGTACCTGCGCGCGGCCGAGGAGGAGCGCCTCCGCATCACCCACGTCACCGAGACGCACATCCACGCCGACTTCGTGTCGGGCGCGCGCGAGCTGGCGGCGCGCACCGGTGCGCAGCTCCTCCTCTCGGGCGAGGGGGGGGCGGATTGGAGCTACGGCTACGATGCCACCCTCCTGCACGACGGCGACGAGATCGCGGTGGGCAACGTGCGCATCCGGGTGATGCACACGCCTGGGCACACGCCGGAGCACCTGTCGTTCGTGGTGACCGACGGCAACGCCGATGCGCCGATGGGTGTGCTGACCGGCGACTTCGTCTTCGTGGGCGACGTGGGGCGCCCGGATCTGCTGGAGCGCGCCGCCAGTCAGGCAGGGACGATGGAGGCCGGCGCGCGCACCCTCTTCCGCTCCCTGCGCCGTTTCGCGGACGAGGTGCCGGACTTCGTGCAGCTCTGGCCGGGGCACGGCGCCGGCTCGGCTTGCGGGAAGGCGCTCAGCGCAATCCCGACTTCGACGCTGGGCTACGAGAAGCGCTTCAACTGGGCCTTTCGCCACGCCGACGAGGACGGATTCACCGCCGAGGTGCTCGCGGGCCAGCCCGAGCCGCCGATGTACTTCGCGCGGATGAAGGCGATCAACCGCGACGGCCCGCCGCTGCTGGGCGACGCGCGCCGCCCCGCGCGCATCGACTGCGCCCGCCTGCACGAGCTGCTCGCGGACGGCGCCACCGTCGTGGACACGCGCCCCGCCGCAGTGTGGGCGCGTGGACACCTCCCCAGCACGCTAAGCGTTCCGCTGGGGAAGAGCTTCGCCACGTGGGCGGGCTCGGTCCTCCCCTACGACCGGCCGTTCTACCTGATCGTCGACGACGCGCGCCTGGACGAGGCAGTGCACGATCTGGCCGCCATCGGGCTGGACGCGCCCGGCGGCTACGCGACGCCGGACGTGGTGGACGCCTGGTCCGCCGAGCACGGCCCCGCCGCCACCCTCGCCGACGCCGACCCGGCGGAGGCCGAAGAGCTCCGCGCTTCGGGCGCGGGCGAGATCGTGGATGTGCGCAACGGCTCGGAGTGGGCCGCCGGCCACATCCCGGGGAGCCGCAACCTGCCGCTGGGCCGCCTGTGGGAGCGCATCGCCGAGCTCCCGCGCGACCGGCCGCTGGTGGTGCACTGCCAGTCGGGTGCGCGGGCGGGGGTCGCCATCTCGCTGCTCAAGGCGCGGGGGTTCAGCGATGTGCGGCACCTGGCGGGAGATTGGGCGGAGTGGAGCCGGGCGGGGAGGGGGGTGGAGGTGGGGGGAGGTTAATACGCGGCGGGATTCGCGTGACGCAGAGGGCAGTTCTCCCCCTCACCCGCCCTGCGCCCCCGCAGGCGGGGGCGGGAGTCGGGGGGAGGGGGCCCTCCGCGCGGCACCAACGCCAGCCGAACGGCACCACCTTCCGCCCCCTCTCTCGATGACAGGAGGGCGCAGCCCTCTCCTGTTATCGGGAGAGGGGGCAGCGAGGAACGAGCGGGGGTGAGGGCCCAAAAGGAAACACACTGGACAAATCTTCTTCTTCTTCTACATTCCACGGCACGCCGCTTGCTCGTGAGGCACGCAATTATCGGCCCCGATGGCGCAGCGACGGGCCTGGAGAGCGGCTTCACCCTTCATACGAACCCCGCTCCGCATGCTGAGCTCACCTCCCCCGAATGAGGCACCCGAGGCCGCGGCGCTGCGAGGCCGCATCTTCACCGACCTCGACCGCCTCGCATTCGCGCTGGAGATGGAAGCAGCACAACAGGTTGACGCGGGCGACGAAGACCGGGCCCGCCGCACCCACGAGCTGCGCCTGGGCGTACGGCTCGCGCAGCGGCTGGTGGCCGGCGTCTACGCGGACGAAGTGGACAGCCGCCTCTCTCGCTGGGCCGGGGAGTACGACGCCCGCCTCTCCCCCACGGCCGGATGATCCCCCCGAACACGGACCGCCCGGTGCGCGACCGCGGATGCCCTCCCAGGCACCGCCGCCCGCACCGCGCCACCGCATTCGCCGTTGCCGATGCGCGCTATGGCTGCGCGACGGGCGCGGTGAGGGCGCCGTAGCGCTCGGCCATGCGCACGGCGAAGTCGGCGAACTCGCCCGGGTCGCGCGGAGGTGAGGTGTGGTCGGGGCGCAGGCCCACGCTGCCGGGGGTGAAGCAGAGGGTGACGCAGACGTCGTAGGGCTCCAGGGCGCTCATGACGCGGTCGAACCAGCGCTCGTGGCCGGGGATGTGGCTCTCGGCCCAGGAAAGGCCGGTGCGAACCTGGCGGACGCCCAGGCGCTCGAACCAGCGGACGGCGAGGTCCAGAGCGCGCTCGTCTTCGTACTGGAACCACTGGCAGATCCCGAAGTCCGGGGTCCACGAGTCCAGCGCCCGCTTGGGAGTGCCGTCCCAGCGCAGGAGGCCGAAGTGGAAGTGCCGGAAGTACGAGCTCCCCTCCGCGCGCTTGTGGCGCGTGGTGGCCTCGTACACGGGGGCCAGGTCCAGGAGCGTGTACCAGAAGACGCGCTCGCCGGCCAGCAGCCCACGCATGCGGCGCAGCCCCCAGGCCGCGGTGGCCTCGCTGGCGAAGGAGGAGACGCCGGTCTCGGTGACCCACACGGGCTTGCCGAAGTCGGCGCGGATCGCCTCGATGCGGGCGGGCCACTCCTCCACGGGCCACAGGTTCCAGTCCAGAGGGAAGCCGTGCAGGGCCAGCACGTCCACCGCGTCCAGCGCCCCGAGCTCGCGCATGCGGCGCAGGAAGCCGGGGTCGATGGGGGAGATCCCGCCCAGCACCAGGGGACGGTCCCACCCGGCGGAGCGCAGGCCGGCGGAGGTGCGGCGCACCATGTCGGCGTAGATCTCCCAGCCGGGATCCAGCAGGAAGTCCCAGTGGGAAAGGTTGTTGGGCTCGTTCCAGATCTTGATCGAAGTGATCACCGCTACCGGAGGTGTTGAGTGTCGGGTCGGACGACGTTGGTGACGGGAGGGGCGGGGTTCGTGGGGAGCCACCTGGTGGACGCGCTGCTGGAACGCGGGCACCGGGTGCGCATCCTGGACAACCTCGATCCGCAGGTCCACGGACCGGAGCAGCGGCGCCCCGCCTGGGTCCCTGACGACGCCGAGCTGATGGTGGGCGACATGCGCGACGCCGACGCGGTCCGCCGCGCCATGGAGGGCGTGGAGGTCGTCTATCACCTTGCCGCGGCGGTCGGTGTGGGGCAGTCAATGTACCAGATCGCCGATTACACGGCAACGAACACCCTGGGCACCGCGCACCTCCTGCAGAAGCTGGTGGACGACCGCGGGCAGGTGGAGCGCGTCGTGGTGGCGTCGTCCATGTCCATCTACGGCGAAGGGCGTTATCATCGCCCCGAGGGAACGTTTGCTCACTCGCCGGTGCGCCCGCTGGAGCGGCTGCGGGGGGGCGAGTGGGAGCCGCTGGACACCGACGGCGCCGTGCTCTCTCCCGCGCCCACCGACGAGGAGAAGCCGCTCGACCCCACCTCCATCTACGCCCTCACCAAGGCGGACCAGGAGCGGATGGTGCTGCAGATCGGCGCGGCGTACAACATCCCCAGCGTGGCGCTGAGGTTCTTCAACATCTACGGGCCGCGGCAGGCGCTCTCCAACCCGTACACGGGGGTCGCCGCCATCTTCAGCGCGCGGCTGCTGAACGGCGAGCGGCCCATGATCTTCGAGGACGGCGAGCAGCGGCGCGACTTCGTGTCGGTGCACGACATCGTGCAGGGGCTGCTCCTGGCCGCCGAGCGCGACGAGGCGGTGGGACGGGCGATCAACATCGGGAGCGGCGAGGCCGTCTCCGTGCGGCGCGTGGGCGAGACGCTGGCCAACGTGCTGGGGGTGGAGGTGGAGCCGCTGGTGACCGGCAAGTACCGGATCGGCGACATCCGCAACTGCTATGCGGACATCACGCGGGCGCGCGAGGTGCTGGGCTACGAGCCGCGCGTGACCTTTGAGGCGGGGATGGAGGAGCTGGTGGGGTGGCTGAGGGAGCAGGAAAGGCCCGAGGACCGGGTGGAGAGCCACGCCGCCGAGCTCGCGGCTCGCGGACTGACGCTTTGAGCGAGGGGAGGATGATGAAGAAGGGTACGCGCGAGTACGTGCTGATCACCGGCGGCGCCGGCTTCGTGGGCTCCAACCTGGCCGACGCCCTCCTCCGCGAGGGGGAGCGGGTGATCGTGGCCGACAACTTCTCCCGCGCCGGGGTGCGCCTCAACGCCGCCTGGCTCAAGGCCACCCACGGCGACCGGGTGCGCATCGAGAACGTGGACGTGGCGGACGCGGCGCGGATGCGCGCCCTGGTCCGCGAGAGCAGGCAGGTCTTCCACCTGGCGGCCCAGGTGGCGGTCACCACCTCGCTGATCGACCCCGCGCTCGACCTGCGGACGAACATCATCGGCACCTTCAACGTGCTGGAGGCGGCGCGCACCATGCTCAACCCGCCCGCCATCCTCTTCACCAGCACCAACAAGGTGTACGGGGGGATGGAGGAGGTGCCGGTGGAGCTGGGCGAGGGCGGCTACCGCTACGGCGGCGGCCTGGCCGGCGTCACCGAGGAGCAGCCGCTCGACTTCCACTCGCCGTACGGGTGCAGCAAGGGCGCCGCCGACCAGTACGTGCACGACTATGCCCGCATCTTCGGCCTCCCCACGGTGGTCTTCCGCATGAGCTGCGTGTACGGCACGCGCCAGTTCGGCACCGAGGATCAGGGTTGGGTGGCGCATTTCGCCCGCGCCATTCGCGCCGGCGAGGGGCTCACCATCTATGGCGATGGACAGCAGGTGCGCGACATCCTCTGGATCGACGACCTGGTCCGTGCGATGCGTCTCGCGATGGAACACATCGACACGATTTCCGGCGAGGTGTTCAACATCGGCGGCGGGGCGCGGAACGCGGTGTCGGTGCGCACGGTCATCGACCGGCTGCACGAGATCAGCGGCAGCGAGGTCCCCGTCACCATGGCCGACTGGCGCCCCGGCGACCAGCGCGTCTACGTCTCGGACACGGGAAAGCTGGAGCGCGTCCTCGGCTGGCGCCCGGAGACCTCCTGGAAGGCCGGCCTCGAAAAGCTCGTCGCCTGGCTGGATGAAGCCAAGCTCGACTCCGCCCTCGCCGAGGTGGAGGACGAGGGCGCGCTGGTGAAGGCGGGAGGGTGAGGGGGCGCCGGGGGATGAACGCCGGGGGCTAAAGCCCCCGGCTGGAACCACGCGAAGGCGGCTGAAGCCGGCTCGCCACGCGCGCGATTGCACATGGGGGCGGGCTGCGGCACACGGCAGGGCACGGGCAGCCACGTGGGGC